>DASSXJ010000172.1 GCA_035703895.1 bacterium
CGGTGGAGTCGCCGCCGTGCCCTCCGTGATCGCCGCCGCCGTCACGAACGTGCCGGTCGTCGTCCTTGAGGGAAACGCCCTCCCCGGACGGACGAACCGCACGCTGGCGCGGTACAGCCGCGTCATCGCCGTCTCCTCCGAGGAGGCTGCGGGCCGGCTGCCGGCAGGTCGGACCGTGATGACCGGGCTGCCGATCCGCCGGGAGGCGTATACGGCGACACGGGAAGACGGCCTCGCCGCCTTTCGGCTCGACCGGGGCCGAAAGACGGTGGTCATCATCGGCGGCAGCCAAGGGGCCGCTCGGCTCAACGCCGCAGCGGAAGAGACCGTGCGCCGGCTCGCATCCCGGGGCGATCTGCAGGTGCTCCACCAGGTCGGCAGAGGCTGGAGTGGGGTAGAGCGGGCGCCGACGGGAGCGCCGCTGCAAGTGGCGCCGCTGCAAGTGGCGCCGCCGCCCGGACCATCACCTCTCGAGGGGGCGATCCGGTACCTCCGCGTCCCTTACATCCAACACATCGGCGCGGCGTATGCGTGCGCGGATCTCGTCGTCAGCCGGTGTGGGGCAAACGCGCTCGCTGAGATCACCGCGAACGGGCGTCCTTCGATCCTGGTGCCCTATCCTTTTGCGGCAGACGACCACCAGACGTGGAATGCGTCCGCGGTCGTCGCCGCGGGCGGCGCCGTGCTCATCCCCGACGCCCAGTTGACCGGGGAGCGTCTGGCGGGAGCCATCACCGATCTCTTCGACACGCCCGGCCGGCTCGAGGCGATGGCGGCCTCCGCCCGGAGCCACGGGCGTCCCGACGCCGCCGACCGGGTGATCGCGCTCGTCTCTCGCCTGGTGGAACCGCTCGCGGAAGGGGTCCGCGGATGATCCCGGCGGGATCTCGCGTGCACTTCGTGGGGATCGGGGGCGCGGGCATGAGCGCGATCGCCTCGGTGCTGCTGGCGCGCGGGTACGCGGTCTCCGGATCCGATCTCCGCGAGAGCGAGGTCACGCGGAGGCTGCGGGCGGCCGGCGCGCGCATCCAGATCGGCCACGCGCCCGAGAACATCGAGCCGGACCAGGTGGTGGTCATCAGCCGGGCCGTACCCGAGGGCAACGTCGAAGTGCAGATGGCCAGACAACGCGGCGTCCGGGTTTTGCACCGGGCCGAAATGCTGGGCGGCCTGATGGAGGGGAAGCGCAGCATCGCCGTGGTCGGCACTCACGGCAAGACCACCACGACGTCGATGATCGCCCGAATCTTCGAGCAGGCGGGGCGCGATCCGACGGTGCTCATCGGCGGCGAGGTGGATGACTTTGGCGGCAACGCGCGGGCCGGACGCGGAGAGGACCTGGTTGCGGAAGTCGACGAGAGCGACGGGTCGCTGCTCCGGGTCGCTCCGCAGATCGCGATCGTCACCAACATCGACGCCACCGATCACCTCGACTTCTACGGATCGATGGAGCAGGTGCTCGAGACGTTCCGGCGGTTCCTTTGGCGGCTTCCGGCGTCCGGGCTTGCGGTCATTTGCACCGACGCCGCTGCCGGGCGCACGCTGGCGAACGATCTGCGTGCCGCGCGGGGGGCGCGCGCGGTGACGTACGGCCTCGAGCCCGGAGCAGACTACACCGCACGGATCCTCGAAATGGCCGGTCCGCGGACGGTGTTCGATGTCCGAGGGGGGGATCGCACGCTCGGAAACCTGACCCTGCCCGTCCCCGGCGCATACAACGTGCAGAATGCGCTCGGCGCGCTCGCGGCAAGCCTAGAGCTCGGCGTGCCGTTTGGGTTGGCCGCCACGGCGCTCGGGACGTTTCGCGGCGTGCTGCGGCGATTCACGGTCCGCGGGGACGTCGGTGGAGTGCTCGTGGTCGACGACTACGCGCACAACCCGACGAAGGTCCACGCGTTGCTTCAGGCGGCCCGGCAATGCTGGCCTGACAGCCGCATCATCGCGGTGTTCCAGCCGCACCGGTACAGCCGCACGCAGACGGTGGGCCCGCAGTTCGCCGGCGCGTTCGATCCGGCGGACGAGGTCATCATCACCGAGCTCTACGCAGCCGATGAACCTCCGCTCCCCGGCGTCGATGCCGGGATCATCGTGCGTGCCGTCGGCGCGCGGCGGGCCGTGCACGCGATCGCGGATTCGGCGGAGGTGGCGGCCTGGCTGGAGGCACACGTGCGGCCGGGTGACCTCGTGCTGACGATCGGCGCCGGGGATGTGTGGAAGATTGGCGATGCCCTGGTCACGCGGCTGCGGGCGCGGGCGGCGGGAGTGACGGGGCGTGGGTAGCGTCGCGCAGGACGTCGTCGCGGCCCTCGAGCAGTTGTGCCCGGGGGGCGTGCGGCGCAACGAGCCCCTGGCCCGTCACGTGACCTTCCGCATCGGCGGCCCGGCCGATGTGCTCGTGCTGCCGCGCTCGCTCGATCATCTGATTGCCTGCACCGCGTGGATGTATCGGGAGGGCCTTCCGTTTGTCGTGTTGGGGCGGGGCAGCAATGTGCTGATCGCGGACCGCGGCGTGCGGGGTGTGGTCATCAAGACCGGCCGGGGCCAGGAACATGTCCGGTACGACGGGAGCGATGTCGCTGCCGAGTGCGGCGTCAGCCTTCCCCAACTGAGCCGGGCGACCGCCGCCCGGGGGCTCGCCGGGCTCGAGTTCGCTGCGGGGATCCCGGGATCCGTGGGGGGAGGAATCGTCATGAACGCGGGCGCCCACGGATGCGCCTTGTCCGAGGTGGTCCGCGAGGTGCGCGTGCTCACCCCAAGCGGAGAACGGACATGGTCCCGCGAGGAAATGGGCCTCCAGTACCGGCAGAGCCGGCTGCAGGCTGAACGCGGTGTGGTGCTGGAGGTCACCCTGAACCTCACGCCCGCCGATCCTCGGGTGTGCCTCGAGCGTCTGGATGCCTGGCTCCAGACGCGCAGCGACACGCAACCGTTGGGGCCGCCCAGCTCCGGATGCATCTTCCGCAACCCGGTGGGGGACCATGCGGGCCGTCTCATCGACGTCTCGGGCGGAAAGGGCATGCAGATCGGCGGGGCGACGGTGAGCGACCGGCATGCGAACTACATCCTCAACACCGGCGGGGCGACGGCGGACGAGGTGGTGAGGCTGATCGCGGAAGTCCGGGCCAGGGTTCGGGATCGGTCGGGGATCGACCTCGAGCCGGAGATCAAAATGATCGGGGATTTCGAATCGGGGGGGCTGTGATGTCTGTGGTGGTGCCCCTTCCCGTGGATCGTCCGGCCGACCGCAGGCCGCGGCGTGTCTCGCTCCGGCGGATCGTGCGGTTTCTCGCGGCCATCTCGATGCTGTGCGGAGCCGCCGCATTTCCCGCCTCCTCGGTCTTCGCCCTCCACACCGTGACCGTGACGGGCAATACGGCGGTTCCGGCGTCGACGGTCCTCCGGCTGGTCGACCTCCAGCCCGGGCTCAACGCCTTCCAGGTCGACGCCGGGGCGATTCGGGAACGACTGCTGACCGATGCCCGCATCGAGAGCGTCACCGTCGCCATGGAGGACTTCCCACGCGGGGTCCGGTTGGCCGTCCGCGAGCGGGCGCCGATCGCGGCGCTCGACGCCGGGGGAGAGTACGTCATGCTCAGCGCGGACGGGGTGGCGATCACCACCGCCGCGGATCGAGGTGCGCAACCGGTCCTGATTGTTGACCGCCTCGACCCGACCGACGTCTCGATCGGCCGGGTGGCGCAATCCCCCGAGGTGCGTCTCGGAGCCCGCGTCGCGGGGATGCTGCCGGACCCGCTCAGGGACCGGATCACCGCCGTGCGGGTGAATGGCGCAGGTGAGGTGGTGCTCGCGCTGCGGGACGGCATCTCGGTGCGGTTGGGCGGGATGAAGGGGATGGACGAACGCGTGGAGATGGTTCCCCAAGTGCTCGACGCGATTGCGACTCGAGGCCTCCAGGTGGAGTCGGTGGACCTGCGCTTCCCCGGGAGCATCGTGGTGCGGCCCATGCGGGCGTCCGGGGCGCCTGCTCAGCCGGGCGCGTGGCAGGAGAACCCCTCGAGACGTGGAATAAGGCCCGCGATGCACCGTCCATCCTTCCCTTAGTCGAAGCCGGAGGTGCACCTGCTTGGCCAAGCGGGGACCTTTGGTGGGGCTTGATATCGGCACCACCAAGGTCTGTGTTGTCGTCGCAGAACCCACCGAAGACGGAGAGGTCCACATCACAGGGATGGGGGCCTCTCTGTCTAGTGGTGTGCGTAAGGGCGCGGTGATCGATCTCGAGGCCACCACGCGCGCCATCGAGGAGTCCGTCGACAAGGCGGAGCGGATGGCCGGGGTGAGGATCGCCGGTGCGATCGTGGGCGTCTCGGGCGGACACCTCGCGTCCCAGAACAGCCGGGGCGTGGTCGCCGTTTCCCGAGCCGACCACGAGATCGGCGAACAGGATGTGTCCCGCGTCGTGGAGGCGGCGCGGTTGGCGGCGGTCCCGGCGAGCGACCGGGAGATCGTCCACCTGCTCCCCCGCGATTTCATTGTGGATGGACAGGACGGCGTCAAGAACCCCGTCGGGATGTACGGGACCCGCCTCGAGGTCGAAGCCCACATCGTCACGGGGGCCAGCACGGTCCTGGCGAATTTGTTAAAGTGCGTGCAGCGGGCCGGATTGGAGAGCGAAGCGCTGGTCCTAGAGCCCCTGGCCTCAGCCGAAGCCGTGCTCTCTCCCGCGGAGCGGGACCTGGGTGTCGCCCTGGTCGACATCGGCGGAGGAACGACCAGCCTCGGGATCTTTACAGGGGGAGGGCTGTGCTACACCGCGGTGCTTCCGTATGGAGGCAACCATGTGACAAACGATATCGCCGTCGGGCTTCGGACCTCGTTTGGTGACGCGGAGCGCCTCAAGATCCGCCACGGGTGCGCGATGCCGGCGATGATCACGGACGGCGACAGCATCGAGGTCGTCCACGTGGGAAGCCGCGAGCCCCGGCTCATGCCGAGACGCATGCTGAGCGAGATCATCGAGCCGCGGATCGCGGAGATGGCTGGGCTCGTGCGCGCCCAGCTCAGCCGCTCAGGGTTTGCCTACCGGATCCCGGCCGGGATCGTGGCCACGGGGGGCACCGCCGCGTTGCTCGGGCTCGCAGATCTTTTCGCGGAGCGGTTGGGGATGGCGGCTCGGGTAGGACTGCCGGAGATTCCGGGGAGCGTAGCCGACACGGTGAGCAGCCCGGCATACGCCACGGGTGTCGGATTGGTGCTGCACGATGCGCGCCGCCGGAGGGTGGGCCGGAGTGGGCGGAGTGTGAACGGCGACGGAACGATGTACGGTCGGGTGCGCCAGTGGTTGCGGGAATTCACCCTGGGGGCGTAAGTCCAGGGAGACGACGCAGCAGGCATGAGAGGAGTCGACGGAGGATGACGCCGGCACATCGGTCGAAACACCCTGTTCACCGGATGCTCACGTGGGGATCGGAGGCGGCCGAAACGCAAGGGGAGGAGAAGCAGGCTTCTCCTCCAGATCTGGTGGGAGGGGTGATGATGGCGGGAGCTGAGCGGGACCTCCGGGGATACGCGGCGATCAAGGTCGTCGGGGTTGGCGGGGGCGGGAGCAATGCGGTCAACCGGATGATCAGCGCGGGGCTCCGGGGTGTTGAGTTTATCGCCATCAACACGGACGCGCAGGCGTTGGCTCTGAGCAACGCCGACAAGAAGATCCACGTGGGGGGCAAACTGACCCGAGGACTTGGCGCGGGCGGCGATCCGGAGATCGGCCGTCAGGCGGCGGAGGAGTGCCGGGAGGAACTGACCGAGGCCCTCGAGGGCGCGGACATGATCTTCGTCACCGCGGGGATGGGCGGGGGGACGGGAACCGGCGGCGCGCATGTCGTGGCGCAGGTGGGCCGTGAGCTGGGGGCGTTGACGATCGGCGTCGTCACCCGACCCTTCAGCTTCGAGGGCCGCCGCCGGGCGGTTGTGGCCGACGAGGGGATCCGAAACCTTCGCCAGCGCGTCAACACGGTGATCACGATTCCGAACGACCGGTTGCTGCAAGTGGTCGACAAGAGCGCCACGGTGGTCGAGGCGTTCCGCGTGGCCGACGACATCCTCCGGCAGGGAGTCCAGGGGATCGCCGACCTGATCACCGTACCCGGGCTGATCAACCTCGACTTCGCCGACGTCCGCGCGGTCATGACCGAGGCGGGGTCGGCGCTGATCGGCATTGGCGTGGCGGACGGCGAAAACCGCGCCGTCAAGGCCGCCCAGGCCGCGATCGCCAGTCCGCTCCTGGAGACGTCGATGGACGGAGCCCGCGGGGTTCTCATGAACATCACGGGCGGGACCGACCTGGCACTGTTCGAGGTGAGCGAGGCGGCCCAAGTCGTACAGAAGGCCGCCGACGCAGACGCCAACATCATCTTCGGCGCGGTGATCGATGAGCGGCTGGACGGCGAGGTCCGCATCACGGTGATTGCCACCGGCTTCGAGGGCCGCCGTCGAGACCTCGAGGACACCGGGGAGGGGGAGGTCGCCGTCACGGTCGGGGAGGGCGGCGTCCCGAGCACCCCCCGCCTGGAGCGTGACGACCTGGACATCCCGGCCTTTCTTCGGAAGCGCTAGACTGGAAATCGCATCTCTCCGGCCCGGGCGCGGCGGCTGGCTACGTCGCGTCCGGGCCGCGGCTCTTTTCCCTGTCCATCCCCGGTGGTAGGCTAGAATCCATGGCAACGGTAGCTCCGGACCGCTTCACCGCGATTCAGGCTGCGGTGGAAGCGACGTTTCAGGTCAACGGGATCGAGGTCCAAGACGGCCGTCTGGTGTTCGATATCCTGCCGGGGGAGGACGGCAAGGAGCGATTCCTCCGCCTCCGCGAGCATCTCGATCCCATCGGCGTCCTCCCGATGCTCCGGCGGCGCCAGGGGCGAACCGTGATCCTGCTGGCGCCGAAGCCGCCCCAGACCCGTCTCCAGTGGGCTTTGCCCGTGGCGTTGTTCGTGGCGACGCTCGCGTCCACGTTCTTCGCCGGGTATCTCAACGGCACGGGGGACGGCGGGCCCGGGCGGCTCACCCCGTGGGCGAGCGGCGTCGCGTTTTCCCTCCCGCTGATGGCGATCCTCTTCTGCCACGAGATGGGCCACAAACTCGTCTCGATCTGGCGCGGGATCGACGCAGGGTTGCCCCTATTCATCCCCATGGCGCCCCCGTTCGGGACGATGGGGGCGGTGATCCTGATGCGCACGCCCGCCCCGAATCGTGACGCGCTCGTGGACCTGGGGGCCAGCGGTCCCATCGCGGGGTTTCTCGTCGCCATTCCCGTGCTCATTTACGGGATCGCGCACTCCACGGTGATCGCGAATCCTGCCGCCATCCACGGGTGCCAGTTTCCCTCCCCGAAGCTCGTGGATTTTCTGATCGCCCGGCTGCTTCATCCCGATCCGTCCGCCGACGTCCTGTTTCATCCCGCGGCGTTCGCCGGATGGTTCGGGCTGCTCGTGACCGCGATCAACCTGCTTCCAGGCAGCATGCTGGACGGCGGCCACGTCACCCGCGCGGTGTTTGGCGCCCGCGCGCACCTGGTGCTGTCCATCGCGGCGGCCGTGGTGGCGTTCGTCTTCAAGTACTGGTTGATGGGCGTGCTCATCCTCCTGCTGCTGCGCCGCGGGCACCCGGGGCCCCTCGACGACGTGTCGCCGGTGACCCTCAGCCGGAAGATCATCGCGGCGGCGCTCGTAGTGATCTTCGCGCTCAGCGTCGTGCCGCTCGGGTTCTCGTGTCAGTGACGGGACCCGGGACTTCGCGCGATTCGTCCGTCCTCGTCGAAGCGCAGGACCTCCAGAAGCGATTCCGCAACTTCCATGCCGTCAAGGGCGTCTCGTTCCAGTGCTACGCCGGCGAGGTATTTGGCTTGTTGGGACCCAACGGCGCGGGTAAGACCACGACGATCCGGATGCTCACGACGATTCTCCGGCCGACCTCCGGCACGGCGCGCATCGCCGGGCACGACGTCACGAGGGAGCCCGCGGCGGTGCGAAGCGTGATCGGCGTCCTGCCGGAGAACGCGGGGATCTACGGCCGCCTCACGGCGCGTGAGGCCGTCCGCTACGCGGGCCGCCTGTACGGCGTGCAGCCCGAGGTGCTGGAGGGACGGGTCGAGGCGATTCTCGAGGCGCTGGAGTTGACCCCCGACATGGACCGGGTCACGGACACCTTCAGCAAGGGGATGAAGCAAAAGGTGAACATCGCGCGCGCCCTCGTCCACGATCCTCCGGTCGTCTTCCTCGACGAGCCCACGTCGGGATTGGACGTCATCTCGGCGCGCTCCGTGCGAGACTTCGTCTCCCGGTTCAAGCAGGACGGGCGCTGCGTCATCATGTCCACGCATGTGATGGAGGAGGCAGAGCGGCTGTGCGATCGGGTCGCCATCATCGCCGCGGGCCAAGTGCAGGCGGAGGGGCGGCTCGACGACCTCAAGGCACGCACGGGAATGGGGTTGGAGGAGATCTTTGTCCAGCTCGTGGAGGATACCGTTCGATGATCGTTCGGGCGAGTGGATGGCTGCGGCAGCGCCTCGCGCCGGGGAGCATCCCCCCGAGCGCGGCGCAGCCGTTGGGACCGGACGTGCGGACGGTGTTCGCGAAGGAGCTCTTGGAGGCCTCGCGAGACCGGCGCACGCTGCTGGTCATGATCCTGCTGCCCGCGATCATCATGCCGCTGGCGACGCTCGGGATCCCGTATCTCGAACAGCGCCAGCAGCGCGCGATCGCGACCTCGACGCCGTCCGTCGCCATCGTGGGGCAGGCCTCCGGGCTGGTGCACCTCGCGTACACGACCAAGCTGATTCGCCCCGTCAAGACGAACGATCCGGTCAAGGCGCTGCGCGAGCGGCGGGTGCTCGCGGTGCTGAAGATCCCTCAGGGGATGGAAGCCACCATCGCGCGCGACGGCCAGGTGCACGTGGTGATCCAGTACGACGCCAGCGACTCCGAGAGCGTCGCAGCCCGGAACAAGGTCGTCGACCTGATCTCCCGCTACAGCCAGCAGGTGGTCGCGCGCAGGCTCCTGGCCCGCCATCTGAATCCGACCGACCTGCTCCCGGTGGTGCTGGACGAGCGCAACGTCGCCACCCAGCGGCAGCTCTCGGGGCTCCTGCTCGCGAGCCTCCTGCCGTTCTTCATCGCGATGTGGGCGGTCGTCGGCGGGATGTCGGTGGCAGTCGATCTGGCCGCCGGGGAGAAGGAGCGGGGCACGCTCGAGTCGCTGCTCGTGACGCCGCCGACCCGGGAGGCCATCGTCGTGGGGAAGTTCCTGGCCGTGCTCGCGGCGTCATTGGGCTCGGTGATCATCGTGATCACGACGATGATGCTGAGCCTGCGCTGGGGCTATCCGTATCTGGTCCACACGTCCACGAAGCTCGACGTCAGCCTGCCGCTCGGCACCGCCGTGGTGCTGCTCGGCATCGCGCTCTTGTTCTCCGGCCTGGTGAGCGCGATCCAGCTCGCGGTCAGCGTCTACGCCCGGTCCCCGCGAGAGGCGCAGCAGTACGTGACGCCGCTGTACTTCGCCATCGTCCTCCCCGGCCTGGCCGTGCAATACATCAGCGAGTGGCAGGCCACGTCGTGGGTGTACCTCATGCCGGTGCTGAATACGTTCTTCTCGTTCCGCGAGTTGCTGTTGGGCACGATCAACTGGTGGCACCTCGCGCTGACCGCGGTTTCGTGCATCTTCTACGCGACCCTTATTCTCGAGGTGGCGATTTGGTTGTTCGGGCGAGAGTCGGTGATTTTCCGCACCTGACCGTGCCGAGGGATTGAGTTGATAGAGCCTTGACGGTATTCTTGACTTAGCTACTCTAGAATCCGAGGGCGGTCGGGCGGCGGTCCAGGACCTGGGGGTGCCGCCTCCGTCGTGCTGGAGGGTCGAGACGGGTACATGACACAGTGGCAGACGGTCGCGCTCGGCGGCGTGGCGGGCCTGACGATCTATCTTGGGCTTCCCGTGGCGCGGCTTCGGCAGAGGAACCCCGGGCCCCAGAGCCTGCTCAACGCGCTCGCGCTCGGGGTGCTCCTGTTTCTGATCTGGGATATCCTGTCGAAGGCGTTGGAGCCGATCGAGGCGGCGATGAAGGACGGGATGAAAGCCGGACACTGGGGCCCATTTGGACTGCTTGCGGCGATGCTTGTCATCGGGCTCGTCGTGGGTCTGGTCGGTCTGGTCATGTTCGATGCCGGCGCCGTGCGCCGTTCTCAAGCAGCGCGGACCCCTGCGCAACTCGCTCTGATGATCGCCGTCGGTCTGGGGCTGCACAACTTTTCCGAGGGCCTGGCGATCGGACAGGGCGCCGCCGCCGGGGCGGTTGGCTTTGCCGTGATCCTCGTCGTCGGATTTGGCCTCCACAACATCACGGAAGGCTTTGCCGTGGCCGCCCCTCTCGCTGCGGCCGGAGAGACCCCTACGTGGGCGTTCTTGGGGATGGCCGGGCTCATCGCGGGCGGGCCGACGTTCCTCGGCACGCTCGTGGGATACCGCGTGACGGCGCTCCCGGCGTTTGTGCTCTTCCTGGCGCTGGCCGCAGGCGCCCTCTTCTACATTGTCGGTGAAATGTTCGTCGTCGGCCGCCGCTTCCGCGCACCGATCTGGGGGGCGTGGGGGATCGCGGTCGGGTTCCTCATCGCCTATGGGACGGATCTTATTCTAACCGCGGGGGGCGTCTAACGTGCCGCCAACCCGGTTCGACCGGCGGAGCCTGCTGCGGTGGGGCGGACTGGCCGCGGCCGGCGCGGTGGGGGCTGGGGTGGTCATCCGCACCGTGCGGCCGCATCGCGCTCCGCGGCCCACCGCCACGATGCCGGCGGCCCCGGCGCGACCGGCCCCCCCATCCCGGCGGTTGGTGGCTTTGATCGCCAACAGCCTCGGCAACACGCTGACCGTCGCAGACGCCCGCACGTTCGCGCCGATCGACACCATCGCAGTCGGGCAGGAGCCGCACAAGTTTCGGCTGACGCATGATGCAAAAGCCGTCTACTCGTGCAATACCAGCAGCAACGAGCTCATCGAGATCGATCTGGCCACGCTGCATCCCCGCCGGCGCATTCCGATGCTGGATCCCTACAACGTCATGTTTACCAAGGACGGCCGCCACCTCTACAAGGTCGCCTACCGGTACGACTTCGTCGAGATCCACGACGGCGAGACCTTCCGCCCGCTCAAGCGTCTCCGGACGGGCCGCCAGCCCAGCCACATGTGGTTTTCCCCCGACGGCCGGTGGTTTGTCAATTCGAATCAGTTTTCGGACAGCGTGAGCGTTATCGACACGGAGGCGCAGCGGGTTGCGCACACCCTGCGCGTCGATCCGCAGCCGGCTGGGGTTCAGATCTCGCAGGATGGGCAGTACCTCTTTGTGGCGAGCCACGTGGGGACCATCAGCGTCTTCGCCACCGACGAGTGGAAGCCCACCAAGAAAGTGCACAGCGGGAAGGGCGCCCACGAAATGGTCGCCTCGCGGGATGGCCGCACCATCTTCGTCACGAACCGGTATGAGAACACGGCCAGCGTGTTCGACGTCGCGACACAGCGGGTCGTAGAGAAGTTTCCCGTGCCCGGCGGGCCGGATATGCCGATGCTGAGTCCCGATGGATCGCGCCTGTGGATCTCCGGGCGATTTGACGACACCGCTTCTGTGGTCGACGCAAAGACGTTGGCGCTCCTGGCCACGTTCCCGACGGGCCGCTCGCCTCACGGGGTCTTCCTGGGGTTCTCGGAGGCATAAACCCGGCCGGGTTCCCCCGGCCGGTCCTTCTGCTCCGACGTCACGGTGCGCCGGTTCTTCCGGCGGCTAGAATCGGCGCCGCGCTTCCTACGAGCCCAATTACCGTGGTGCCATTTCAAGCCCTCCCCCGATTTGCGCATTTACACCGTTTGCACCACCATATCTTGTATGCTAGTATGCCTCTTGCGCCTATATATAGATAGAGGGTCGAACATCTGTGCGATGCCCTTACTGCGGCGGAGAGGATAGCAAGGTCCTTGACTCCCGAGCCAGCGACGAGGGGGAGGCGATCCGCCGCCGCCGGGAGTGTCTCAGCTGCAAGCGCCGCTTCACGACCTTTGAGCGGGCCGAGCGGATCGTCCTCCAGGTCGCGAAGCGGGACGGGCGCCGGGAACCGTTCGACCGGACGAAGGTGTTGACGGGCATGCTCCGCGCATGCGAAGAGCGGCCCGTCCCCAGGGAAGTCCTCGACCAGGCGGCGAGCGCGATCGAGCGTGAACTCGCCGAGCAGGGGACACTCGAAGTCGCGAGCCGCGAGATCGGTGACCGGGTGATCGAGCGGCTCCGGCATCTGGATGATGTGGCCTACGTTCGGTTCGCGTCCGTCTACCGCAGGGTTGGCGATGTAGACCGCTTGGTGGAAGAGATTCAACGGCTCAAGGCCCGAAAGCAACTCGAAGCCGAATTGCAGTCGCAGATCGAGCTCATCCCGCTCCTGCCCCAACGCCCGGGTCAGCGCTAATTGTCCATGCGTTCCGTTCCGCACTCCTAATTTGTTTCTGGAGGGTGCCTGATGTCGACGTCGTCTGAACCCACCGCCCGACCCCAGCAGTCTTCGGGCCCCGCGCCGCTGCCCGCGGAGACCCTCGAGTTCTTTGCCGGTGACGAGCTGCGGACACGGGTCTTCATCGATAAGTATGCGCTCCGGGATCGTGAGGGACGAATCCTCGAACAGACGCCGGTCGAGATGTGGGAGCGCATCGCGCGGGGGGTGGCGAGCGTCGAAGCCACGCCCGAGTTGCGAGAGCGCTTCGCCCGTGAGTTCTACTGGCTGATGGAGGACTTCCGGTTCATCCCCGGGGGCCGCATTATGCATGCGGTCGGCAATCCGAAGCGTGTGACGGCTCTGAACTGCTTTCCGGCGGGGACACGGGTGTTGACCCGCGAGGGATTCAAGCCGATCGAGGGGATCCTGCCGGGAGAAGAGGTCCTGACACACCGCAACCGCTTTCGTAAGGTCACACACACCATGAATAGAGAAACAGCCGAGGCATTGCGCACGGTACGGCTTTGGTATCTCGGCGACCAGCCGGTTGCGGCTACGAAAGAGCATCGGTTTCTGGCGTTTGACGGCTCCCGAGTGGACTGGGTGGAAGCCAAGAACCTGACCGCCGCCCACTACATCAAGGCCGGCCGGATCGATGAGACATTGCCGGTGCGCGAGCTCGACCTTGCCGACTATGTCAGTGCCGCAGCCATCGAAGATGAAGTGGGCAAACTGTACACCGTCACTGCCTACGTAGGCGGTCAGGGCGCACGAGGACACACAGAAAGTCGGAGGGTCGCCCGGAGGGTTCCTCTCGACGAACGGTTCGGCCTGTGGCTCGGGTTTTTCATGGCAGAAGGCGGTATGACCGACAACAGTGTGTATTTCACGTTCAGTAAGGACGAGGAGCCTTACGCGGAAGCCATTTACACCCTGTCCCAGCAATTGTTCGGGGTAGAAGCCGCCATCCAGCGACGCGACGGCCAGGAAGGTCACTGGATGCGTGTCTACGTACACAGCAAACTGATGGTCGAGTTCATGAGAAACTTCTTTGATGGAGCATTCCACGCCCATGACAAGCGCCTTCCGGCGTGGTTCCTGATGGCACCAAAGACAGTGCAGAAGGCGTTCATTGCCGGGTTGTTCTCGGGCGATGGCATGGTCCGTGATGGCTTCGCGAGGCTGTTTCTGGCGAACCCCGATCTGGTTCGGCAGGTCTTCGCTATTCTTCTCCGGCTCGGAGTGGTGGCCTCGATTCGTTGGGAAGGCATTCTCCGCTATACACGGCACCGCGGCATGTGGATCACCATTGGGACCCAACGATACGTCGAGGCCATTCAGCACTGGCTGGAGGGGAAGTGGGACTACGAGGCGACGCTCGAGGAGTCTCCCTCTAACTACTTTTACAAGGTGGTAGACGGCGATCTGTTTGTGAAGGTCAAGGAGTGTGGATGGACGCCCCAATCCGGAGGAACGGTCTACGACCTCAGCGTTGAAGATGACCACTCATTCGTGGCCGAGTTCGCCGTTTCTCACAATTGCTACGTCATTCCCATCAAGGACGACTCGATCGAAGCCATCTTCGAGTGGATGAAGGAAGCGGCGCGCACCTATTCGCTCGGCGGTGGCGTCGGCGGTGACATCAGCGTACTGCGCCCCGCGGGTGCGCCCGTAAACAACGCCGCGCGCACCAGCACCGGCTCGACTTCGTTCATGGAGCTGATGTCGCTGACCACGGGGACGATCGGGCAGAGCGGCCGCCGAGGCGCGCTCATGATCACGATCGCGGATCACCATCCCGATGTGCTCGACTTCACGAAGATCAAGCGGAACCTCAGCCGTGTCCGCTACGCGAACATCAGCGTGCGGATCACCGATTCGTTCATGCGGGCGGTCGAAGCGGATGCGATGTGGGACCTCTACTTCGAAAACGATCGCGTGAACGTCCGGCGCTCGATTCGCGCCAGGGAGATCTGGAGCGAGCTGATCCGCGGTGCACGCGACTTCGCCGAGCCCGGCGTCATCTTCTGGGACTCGATCAAACGGTGGAGCACATCTGAATACAACGGCATGCACGTCACAACGACCAATCCGTGCAGCGAGATCCCGCTTGAACCTTATGGAGCATGTTGCTTGGGCAATCTTAATCTGGCGACGTTTGTGAAGGATCCATTCGCCCCCCAGGCGCAGGTGGACTGGCCACAGTTGGACCAGGCACTCCGGCTGGCGACGCGCTTCCTCGACAACATACTCGACTACAACGCCGACAAACATCCGCTCCCCGAACAGCGTGAGGCCAGCCTCTACTCGCGGCGGATTGGGGTTGGGTTCACCGGCCTGGGGGACTTGTTGTGCAAGCTGCGCCTCAAGTACGACACGGAGGAGGCGGTCGCGTTCGTGGACCGGTTCTTCGACCGGGTCAAGAACATCGTCTACGACGAAAGCGCCTACCTCGCCCGCGAGAAGGGGGTGTTCCCGGGGTACGATCGGGACCAGCACCTCCAGGGGCGGTTCCTTCAGACGCTTGATGCGTCGGTGCTCGAGCAGATCCGCGAACATGGGCTGCGCAACGTAGCCTTGCTGACCGTGCCGCCGGTCGGGAGCGGGGCGGCGCTCGCGGGGACGACGAGCGGGATCGAGCCGATCTTCGACCTGGGGTACACGCGGCGCAGCGAGTCGCTCTCGCAAGAAACCTTCACGGTGTACCATCCGCTGGTCAGGGCGTACATGGAGCAGTTCGCGATCGCCAGCGAGGAGGCGCTTCCCGAGTACTTCGTCACCGCGCACGAGATTCAGCCGGAGATGCGGGTGCGGATGCAGGCCACGATCCAAAAGCACATCGATCACTCCATCTCCTCCACGGTGAACTGCCCGGCCGACGTGACGGAGGAAGATGTAGCCCGGATCTATTTCCACGCCTGGAAGCAGGGGTGTAAGGGCATCACCGTGTACCGCGCGGACTCGCGCGAGAACATCCTGACCGCCGGGACGCAGCGGTCCATGCAGGCGGCGGGGACGGCTGGAGGCGGCACGGCGGCGCGGCCGGCGGAGGTGGTCGCCCCCGCGGCGGCGGCCGCTTCGAGCGACCGGCATACCACGCGGGCGCGGCCTAAGGTGACGACCGGGCGCACCGAGCGGATCGAGACGCCTCGGGGCCGGATCTACGTCACGATCAACGAGGACGGCGCGGGGGTGTGCGAAGTCTTTGTCCAGTCGCTCGACGTGGAGGCCGACGCGATCGGCCGGATGGCCTCGCTGGCGCTCCGCACGGGGGCCGACCCACGCGATGTGATCGAGCAGTTGTGGCGGGTGCAGTCTCGGGAGGTCTCGATCGACCGATCTGCGGATGGGACGATTGTCCGGGTGACCACCGTGGCCCAGGGCGTAGCCCTGGCGGTGGGTCGCACCTTGTACGGTCCCGGATTTCGCCCCGATTCGTTCTTCCCGATGGCCGACCGCCTGCCCGCACCCAAGCTTACGAACGGGCACGCGTACGGCGCGGGGACGGGCGAGGTGAAGCGGGAGGCGGCCGCCGTGCTGGCGGCGGGGGCTGAGCCATCGACCATCTCGGTGGAGGATGTGCAGCAGCCGTTGTTGACCTTTGCCGGCGTCTGCCCCGACTGTGGCAGTTCGCTGATCCACGAGAACGGGTGCAGTTCGTGCCGCTCGTGCGGTTACTCGCGGTGCTGAGGAGCCCGGCGATGAAAAAGCCCATCCGCGAATCGTCCCCACCGACAACCGGTGAGCTGATCAACCGGCTCTCGCACGAGCGCCTTCTGCTGTACCGACGGGGCGCGGGCCGGCCGTTTCCCCGCGACGTCCGCGCCCGGCTGGTGGAGATCGTGCGCGAGCTGGATCGCTTGTGGGAGGTGCGGCGCCACGAACTGGCTTCGCTGCCGTTCCCGCTGCACGCGGCCCAAGCGGCCGAGGCCGCGCAGGCGACCCCGGCCGGGCCTTCTCCAAAGGCCCGACCCCGGAGCGATCGCGAGGTCGCGTAAGCGGGAGGAGAAACCTCCCGGCCGCCAGAAGTACCCGCCGGCCTCATACCCTGCTGCAAGGGAGGCATCGCGTGGCCATTCGGCGACTTGGCGCTCTGGGGCTCACCGCCGCCCTCATCGTCGCAATGCTGGCCGGTCTGCCGGTGACGCCGGCCCCCGCGGAGACGAAGCTGGTGATGGCCTTCGTCCCTTCCGGCGAAGCGCGGACCATCCTGGAATCCGGGAACAAGCTCGCCCATCTGCTCGAGGTGGCGACCGGGTACCGGTTCGAGTCGTTCGTCGCCACGAGCTACGCCGGGGTCATCGAGGCGATGGGGGCGGGACGAGCGGACATCGGCTGGCTGAACACATTCTCCTACGTCATCGCGCATCAGAAGTATGGCGCAGAGGTGCGGCTGGTCACGGTCCGGTTCGGCCTGCCCTATTACCGGGCGGAGATCATCGCTCAATCGAGCGCGGGGATCAACACGCTCGCCGACCTCAAGGGCAAGCGATTCGCGTTTGTGGATCCGGCCAGTACCTCCGGCTACCTCTTCCCCCTCGCCGGGCTGA
Organism: bacterium; assembly: GCA_035703895.1. Classification (NCBI taxonomy): domain Bacteria; species bacterium. The sequence continues at coordinate 17,036 of DASSXJ010000172.1, forward strand.
AGAAAGCCGGATACGATCCGCAGAAGTTTTTTGGCCAGACGATCTTTGCCGGCTCGCACAACAACGTCGTGCTGGCCGTCTACCAAGGCCGGGTCGACGCGGGATCGGTGTTCGAAGATGCCCGCGGGAGCGTCCAGAAGACCCTTCCGGACGTCATGCAGAAGTTGAAGGTCGTCTGGAAATCCGATCCCATCCCGAACGACACCGTGACCTTTCGGCGCGAGCTCCCTGGCGACGTCAAGGACCGGGTCACGAAGGCGCTGCTGCGCTTCTCCCAGGACCCGGCCGGGCTCGACGCGCTGAAGAGTCTCTATGAGATCGAAGCGCTTGCGGACTATCCGCTCCTGGTGAGCAAGTACAAGATCACGGCTCCTACGCTCGACGCGTTTTACACCCCCGTCCGCGACGTCGCGCAGTACGCGGGCATCAACCTCGAAGACCTCATCAAGCCGCGCTAGGGTGCGCGTCGTCGCCGCCGGGCTGAGGCGGGTCCGGCGCTAGGGGACCGGCCGGCCGCGAACGTGACGACCAGGGCGGGCGCCGGCATCGAGCCGATCCTACGGATCGAGCACCTCACCAAGGTGTATGAGGGCGGCACGCGGGCGCTGTCCGACGTTACCTTCGATGTGGCTCGCGGCGAATTTCTCATCATCATCGGTCTCTCCGGCTCGGGGAAATCCACGCTCCTTCGCTGCATCAACCGGCTGATCGAGCCCACATCGGGGAAGGTGTTCTTCGGCGGCCGGGAGGTGACGGGCGCGTCGCAGCAGGAGCTGCGGGAGATCCGGCGCAAGATCGGCATGATCTTCCAGCAGTTCAACCTGGTCAAGCGGGCTCCGGTGGTGACCAATGTCCTGACGGGGCGCCTGGGGTATCTCCCGCCGATGTGGTCCCTCGGCAACTACTTTCCGGGATCGCTGGCTCGGGGCGCGATGGCCAATCTCGAGCGTGTGGGCATCCCCGAGAAAGCGTTCACGAGAGCGGATGCGCTGTCGGGAGGGCAGCAGCAGCGGGTCGGGATCGCGCGGGCCCTCATGCAGGAGCCCCAGCTGATCCTGGCAGACGAGCCCGTCGCGAGCCTCGATCCGGCGACGTCGCATTCGGTCCTGCGCTACGTCGAGGAGCTCAACAAGAAGGACGGGATCACCGTCCTGTGTTGCCTGCACTTCCTCAGCCTCGCCCGCCGCTACGGGACCCGCATTCTCGCCATGAAGGCGGGCCAGATCGTGTACGACGGTCTGCCGCACGAGATCGACGATGCCCGGTTCAAAGCCATTTACGGCGAAGACGCGGTTGAGGTGGAGATTCGCTGATGGCGGTCGAGGAGCTGAGCCGCCCCGAGCCTGTGGAGAGCCGGCGACCAACCGTCTGGTATCGTTCCCGGAGGTTCTACTTCGGCGCGCTCGCAGTCCTCGTGGTCTACGGCTATGGGTGGAGGGTCACCCAGATTCGGCTGGGGGAGCTGTACCGGGGCGCCCATCTCATCGCCCCGTTCGTGACGGCGCTGGCCTCCCCCGATGTGATGATCCGGGATCAGCACGTCCAGAAGGCCGCCTCGCCATTCTACTATGGCGGAGAAGCGCCGCCGCCGGCCGCCTCCGGGGGCGGCGCCCGCCTCACGCTGTCGCGGGTCACCGGCGCCATCGGCGATCGCGTCACGGTGACCGGCGAGGGGTTCGCGACCAACCGTCAGGGGATCCTGTGGTGGGAGAATCAGATCGGCCAGCGCCAGCAGCTCGGATCGTTCACGACCGATGCGCAGGGGCGATTCTCGCTCGCGTTCACGGCCCCGGAGGTGCAGGGGACCCATAATACGGTGAGCGCCGAGGTGGTGACCGGGACCGGGCCGCTCCGGCCCAGCCCCACGCTGCTCACCGTGCTCGACCGGATGGTCGAGACGATTTTTCTCGCCCTCATGGGGACGACCATGGGCGTGATCTTCGCGGTCCCGTTCTCCTTTCTGGGGGCGAAGAACCTGACGGTCAATCTGCCGGCGGGCGCGATCGTCTACGGGGCCACGCGCGCCTTCTTCAACATCGCGCGGTCGATCGAGGCGCTGGTGCTGGCGATCGTCTTCACCGTGTGGGTCGGCTTGGGGCCGTTCGCAGGAGTGCTGGCCCTCGGCGTGCACAGCATCGCCTCACTCGGGAAGCTGTACTCCGAGGCGATCGAGAGCATCGATGCCGGGCCGATCGAGGCGATCACCGCGACCGGGGCCAGCGCCCTCCAGGTCGTCCGGTATGCGGTCGTGCCGCAGATCGTCCCGCAGTTCATCGCGTTCACGATTTACCGCTGGGACATCAACGTCCGCTTCAGCACGGTGATCGGGTTCGTGGGCGGAGGCGGGATCGGGTTCGTGCTCCAGCAGTACATCAACCTTCTACAGTGGCGGCAGGCCGCGACCGCGCTGTGGATGATCGCCATCGTGGTGGCGGTCCTCGACTACGCGAGTGCGGTGGTGCGCGAACGGATCGTCTGAGCGACTCTCTCATTCCCGCGCACGCGCTCGACGCCACCGGGCTCGTCCGCGCCGCGTTCACGACCCGCCTCGGCGGCGTCAGCATCGGCCCGTACCACAGCCTGAACCTCTCCCGCAATGTGGGCGACGACCCCGAGGCGGTGTCCACCAACCGCGGCCGTCTCGCCGCGCTGCTGGGGATGGCGCCGCGTGCGCTTGTGGAAGCGGAGCAGGTGCACGGCAGCCGCGCCGCGGTGGTCGCCTCGGGTGGCGGCCCGATCCCGGGCATGGACGCGCTCGTCACCAACCGGGCCGGCCTCTGGCTTGCGATCTACGCCGCGGACTGCGTACCGGTGCTCCTCGTCGACGCAGAAACACCGGGAGTGGCCGCCGTGCACGCCGGGTGGCGGGGGACCGCCGCGGGTATCGTCCCCGAGACGATCGCGCGAATGCGTACCGCGTTTGGGACCGACCCCGAACGGTGCACCGCGACGCTGGGCCCGGCGATCGGCGGGTGCTGCTACGAAGTGGACCTCCCCGTTGCCCGCGCGATGGAACAGGCGCCCTGGTGGCCGGAAGCCGCCCGCGCAACGGGGACCGAGCGGTGGCACCTCGATCTCCGGACCGCGATCCGGCGTCAGTTGATCGACGCGGGGGTCCCCGCCGTGCGGATCGCCTCCGTCCCCTTGTGCACCTCGTGCAGGCCCGACCTCTTCTTTTCGTACCGGCGGGACGGCGTCACCGGCCGCATGGCCGCCTGCATCAGCCTGCTCGGCTAGGGCAAGGACCTCGTTCCCCCTCCGTCGAATAGTTCCCGCCCTTGGCGCTCGCCGTCGAGCAGGCAGGATGCAGATGGGGGATATCGGGGCCAACGTCGCACGGGTGCGCGCCAGGATCGCCGAGGCAGCCCTGCGCAGCGGGCGGCGGCCCGAGAGCGTGGTCCTGGTGGGGGTGACGAAGACCGTCGGCGTCGACCGCGTTCGCGACCTCGTGGCATGCGGCGTTCGCGAGTGCGGCGAGAACCGCGTGCAGGAGGCGAGAGAGAAAGTCCCGGAGCTGCCGGACGTCACCTGGCATCTCATCGGGAGCCTGCAACGGAACAAGGTCAAGGAGGCGCTGCGGCTGTTCCAGGTGATCCACTCCGTCGACTCGGTCGGTCTGGCCGAGGAGCTGAGCCGGCGGAGCGCGGAGCGGGAGGGAGCCGGACCGGTGGACGTGCTGATCCAGGTCAACATCTCGCTGGAGCCACAGAAGCACGGGGCGCCCCTCGACGGTGCCGAGCACCTGGTCGCGGGGGTGCTCCGGCTCCCAGGCGTCCGCGTGCGGGGATTCATGGGAATGGCGCCGCTCGTCTCCAACCCCGAGGAGGCTCGGCCGTACTTCCGCCGCCTCCGCGAGCTGCGCGACCGCGTCCGGGACGCGCTGCCGGATGCGGAGGCCGGTGACCTCTCGATGGGGATGACGGACGATTTCGAGGTCGCGATCGAAGAGGGGGCCACGATGGTCCGCGTGGGCCGAGCCCTGTTCGCCTAATACAAGAGACGCCGAACGCATCGTCGCACAATCGCCGCACAAGACGCAGCATCGACGGAGGGACTACGATGGGCCGGATCATGCAGCGGATGTGGAACTTTCTCGGATTCGAAGAGGATCAGCCGTCCGGAGCGATGTCCCGCGAGCCCGGCGGCGGCCGGGCGCCGGTGTTCAGCCTGCATACTCAGCGCACGATGGAGATCGTCGTACTCGAGCCGGGGGCGTACGACGAGGCGCAGAGCGCGGCCGACTACCTCAAGACCCACAGGCCGATCGTGGTCAACCTCCGGTCCGCGCAGAAGGACCTCGGCCGGCGCGTCGTCGACTTTCTGAGCGGCGTGACCTACGCGCTCGACGGGCACATGCAGCGGGTCGGGGACGAGATCTTCCTCTTCACGCCCCGCCAAGTGTTCATCACCGCGGAACAGGTGCGAGAAGAGAGCAAGTCCGGGTTGTTGTTCCCAATCGACTGACGCGTGGCGCACGCCGGCGCGGGACCGCTCCGGCGGAGCGCAAAGGAGCGCACGGATGGAGGTGGACGCTCCCCTCTGGTGGGAAGACGGGGCGCTCTGTCTGCTCGACCAGACGGGTCTGCCGCACGACGTGCGGACGATCCGCTGCACCTCCTGGGAGGAGGTCGCCGAGGCCATCCGCGCGCTGCGGGTCCGAGGCGCACCGGCGATCGGCATCGCCGCCGCGTACGGGTTGGTGCTGGCGGCGCAGGCGCAGGCTCGACATCCCTCGAGGGAGCCGCTCCAGGCGCTGCGGCATGCGGCGGAAGCCTTGCGGGCGACGCGGCCCACCGCGGTCAACCTCGCCTGGGCGCTCGATCGGATGCTGGCCGTCGCGGGCGGGTCGGGCGATCCGGCCGCACTTCCCCACCGGCTGCTTGCGGCCGCGGATGCGCTCGCCCGCGCCGACGTGGAGACGAACCGCCGGATCGGTGAGCACGGGGCCGCGTTGCTGTCCCGCGGCGATCGCGTCCTCACCTACTGCAACACGGGCATGCTGGCGACGGCCGGATACGGGACGGCGTTCGGCGTGCTCCGGCAGGCGCACGAGCAGGGCCGCGGCATCCACGTCATCGTGTGTGAGACCCGCCCGGTCCTTCAGGGCGCCCGGCTCACCGCCTGGGAATTGTTGCGCGCAGGCATCCCGGCCACCCTGATCACCGACAACGCCGCCGGCACCCTGATGCGCGCGTCCGGCGTGAACGTGGTGATCGTGGGGGCCGACCGGATCGCCGCCAACGGGGATGTGGCGAACAAGGTCGGCACCTATTCGCTCGCCGTCCTCGCGCGCGCGCACGAGATCCCGTTTTACGTCGCTGCTCCCCTCAGCACCGTCGATCTCGACACATCCTCGGGAGCCTCGATCCCGATCGAGGAGCGCCCCCCCGGAGAGATCGTGTCCGTGGGGGGGGTGCGCGTGGCGCCCGCCGGGATTCACGTACGCAACCCTGCGTTCGACGTCACCCCGTCCGACCTCATCACCGCGATCATCACCGAGGCCGGCGTGATCCGCCCGCCGTATGACGCGGGGCTCCGGAATGCGGTCGCCTCCTCCGGCGCCCGCGCCTCGCGCCCTTCGCAGCCATGCCGTTGACGGTGTAGGGAGGGTGTGCTAAAATCGCCGGGAACTAGACGAACAAGAAGGGCGCCGCCGCTGAGATGGGCGGGCTTTTTTGTTCCGGAGGGCCGGGATGCCGTTTCAGCCCGTGGATACCCGCGTGGATTTCCCCGCGCAAGAGCGGGCGCTGCTGGCGTGGTGGCGGGATCGCGGCATCCTCGCTCAATATCTCGCGCGCAACGCTTCCGCCTCGGCCCGCTGGTCCTTCCTGGACGGACCGATCACCGCCAACAACCCGATGGGCGTGCATCACGCCTGGGGCCGCACCTACAAGGATCTCTTCTGCCGCTACCACACGATGCTGGGCCACCGTCAGCGATACCAGAACGGGTTTGACGCCCAAGGGTTGTGGGTAGAGGTCGAGGTCGAGAAGGAGCTCGGATTCAAGAGCAAGCGGGACATCGAGCGCTACGGCGTAGCGGAGTTCGTCGAGCGCTGCAAGGCCCGGGTGCTCCACTACGCCGGGATCTTGACGCAGCAGTCCCTCCGGCTGGGCTACTGGATGGACTGGGATCACTCGTATTACACGATGTCGGACGAGAACAACTACAGCATCTGGATGTTCTTGAAACGATGCTGGGAGCGGGACCTGCTCTACAAGGGACACGACGTGATGCCCTGGTGCCCGCGATGCAGCACCGGCCTCTCCGAGCACGAGATCGTCACCGAGGGATATCAGGAGGTCACCCACACCAGCCTGACCATCCGGCTGCCGCTCCGGAACCGACCGGGCGCGCTGCTCGTGTGGACGACGACGCCCTGGACGCTGACGAGCAACGTCGCGGTCGCCGTGAACCCGGACCTCACCTACGTCCGCGTCGATCAGGGGCAGGACACGTACTATCTCGTCAAGGATCGCCTGGACATGCTGCGCGGCGGGTACCGGGTGCGGGAGGAACTGCCGGGTTCCGCCCTCGTCGGATGGATCTACGGCGGGCCCTACGACGACCTTCCGGCCCAGCAGGGGGTCGAGCACCGCGTGATTCCTTGGAAGGACGTCAGCGCGGCGGAAGGGACCGGGCTCGTCCACATCGCGCCCGGATGCGGCGCGGAGGACTTCGCGCTCAGCAAAGAGCACCACCTCCCCGTCCTCGCGCCGATCGACGAGTTTGGGGTGTTCGCGGAGCCGTACGGGTGGCTCGCGGGACGGCACGTCTACGAGGTGGCCAAGCCGATTCTGGAGGACCTCGAGCGGCGGGGATTGTTGTACAAGGCCGAAGAGTACACGCACCGATACCCGATGTGCTGGCGGTGCGGCAGCGAGCTCGTCTTCAGGCTCGTGGACGAATGGTTCATTCGCATGGACCCGTTGCGCGCCCCTCTTGTCGCGGTCACCGAGCGGATTCGCTGGATTCCCGAGTTCGGCCTCGAGCGGGAGCTCGACTGGCTCCGCAACATGCACGACTGGATGATCAGCAAGAAGCGGTACTGGGGGCTGGCCCTGCCGATCTGGGAATGCCGCGCGTGCGGCACCTTTGAGGTCATCGGGAGCGAGCGCGAGCTCCGTGCGCGCGCGATCGAAGGGTGGGCCCAGTTCGAAGGGCACACGCCGCACCGGCCCTGGGTGGACGCGATTAAGATCCGGTGCACACAGTGCGGCCGGCCTGCGTCCCGGATTCTCGACGTCGGAAACCCATGGCTCGACGCCGGGATCGTGCCGTACTCAACGATGGGCTACCGTTTGGATCCCGCGATGTGGCGGGAGTGGTTCCCGGCGGATTTCATCACCGAAGCGTTCCCCGGCCAGTACCGCAACTGGTTCTACTCGATGCTCGTGATGAGCACGGTGTTGGAGAACCGCGAGCCCTTCCTGGTATGCCTCGGCCACGCGACGGTTCGGGACGAGCAGGGCCGCGAGATGCACAAGTCCTCGGGGAACATGATCGAGTTCAACGAGGCGGCGGAGAAGATGGGCAGCGACGTCGTGCGGTGGCTCTACGCCGTCCAGAATCCCGCCCAGAACGTCAACTTCGGCTACGCCCCCGCGGACGACGTCCGCCGCCGGTTCGTCCTCCCGCTCTGGAACGTGTACGCGTTCTTCGTCACCTATGCCCATCTCGACGGCTTTACGCCGCGGCCTGCGCGCGATCAAAAGGTCCTGCCCTCCACACACGCCGGCCGGCCGGCGGTGCTGGACCGATGGGCGCAGGTACTCCTCCACAGGCTGATCCGCACCGTCCGGGAGCGTCTCGACGACTACGACGTCCCGGGGGCCGCGCGCGCGATCGAGCGTTTCGTGGACGATCTCTCGTTGTGGTATGTTCGCCGCGGGCGGCGCCGGTACTGGAAGTCCGAACTGGACGCCGACAAGCAGGCCGCCTATCAAACGCTCTACGAGGTGCTGGTGACGTTGTGCCGGGTGCTGGCCCCGTTCGTCCCGTTTCTCGCCGAGGCGCTGTATCAGAACCTCGTGCGATCGGTCGATCCGCGCGCCCCGGAAAGCGTGCACCTGTGCGAGATGCCGGTCGCGGACCCAGGCCTGGACGACCCCGCGCTCGTGGAGGATACGGAGCGGATCCGCGAACTGGTGTCGGTCGGCCGCTCCGCCCGCAACACCGCCAAGATCCGGGTCCGCCAACCGCTCGGGGCCGCCATCATCGTCGACGGGTCCGGGGCGCTCACACGCACCCCCGACCTGGCCGAGCACGTCCGCGACGAGTTGAACGTCAAGGCGCTGCGAGTCGTGGACTCCTACCGTGCCCTCGGGAGGTTGGAGGTCCGGCCCCGGTTCGATCTCCTCGGGCCCAAGTTCGGCGGGCGGATCACCGAGATCGTCGAGGCGCTGCGGGAGCGGGGAGAATCGTTGGTGGACGGAACCCCGGAGCGGGAGCCGTTCCACCTGATGCTCGAGAACGGGGACGAGGTGGTCTTGGAACGGGCGGAGGTGGAGGTGCGGGTGCAGTGGCGACCCGGGCTCGTCGGCGCGGGGGAGGCCGGCGCGTGGGTCGCGCTCGAAACGACGCTGACCGACGAGCTCATCCGCGAAGGGATGGCCCGGGAGCTTATCCACCAGATCCAGCAGCTGCGCAAGGAAGCCGGGTTCCAGATCGCGGACCGGATCACGCTCTACTATGAGGGAGACTCCGCCCTGGTGGACGTCCTCCACACGCACCGCGACTACGTGCTGCGCGAGGTGCTGGGGCAAGAGGCCCGGCCTGGGGTCCCCCCGGCCGCGGGCGCGGTGCATCGCAAGGCGCTCCGCATGGACGGTCGGGTGCTGACCGTGGCGATCGCCCAGACCAACCAAGCGGCGGGGCGGAGTACGCGATGACAACTCCGAGTACCGTGCGATCGCGGAAGCGCCGCGCGACGGCCCCGAGACGGCGGGCCGGTGCCCGCCGGGACGAAAAGGTGGTGGGCGTCTTGGGAGGCATGGGGCCTCTCGCCACCGCGGATTTTTACGCCAAACTGGTTCGGCTCACGCCCGCGCGCACCGATCAGGATCATCTGCGCGTGATCATCGACAGCAACCCCAAGATCCCGGATCGCACCGCGGGGCTCGAGGGCAAGGGTCCCGACCCGACCCCGCACCTCGTGGCGACGGCGCAGGCGCTCGAGCGTGCCGGAGCGGAGGTCATCGCCATGCCCTGCAACTCCGCGCACGCGTATCTCCCTGCGATCATGCACAGCGTGCGAATCCCCGTGCTGGATATCATGGAGGAGGTAGCCGCGGCGGCGGCCGCCCTCACCCCGCGACCACGCGCGATCGGCCTGCTCGCCACCCCGGGCACGGTCCGCGCGCGGCTGTATCATCGTGCGCTCGCCTCGCGCGGCATCGCGGTCGTCGAGCCGACCGCGGTCGAGGAGGAGGACGTACACACCGCCATCAACGCGGTGAAGGCCGGCGATCTCGGCCCGGCGGCGCGGGCGCGGCTGCATGGCGTGGCCAGAGCGTTGATCCGGCGCGGCGCCGCGGCGATCGTTCTCGGGTGCACCGAGCTGCCGCTGGTGATGAGCTCCAAGGACGTCTCGGTCGCACTCCTCGATGGGACGGAGATATTGGCTGCTGCCGCACTTCGCGAAGCGCTCCCCCCGGGTCGCCTGACCCAGGAATTTTCTCCACTACGCAGGCGTGCTGGCCCGCGGACGTCTTCGCGCAAACACCACGCGGGCGGATCCCTGCCCGCAAGGAGGTTGTAGATGCCAGCCAAGCGATCTCGAAAGACGGCGTCTTCGCGCGGCCGGTCGCGCGCCAGGGCGCGGAGCGCGGGGGTGGGCACGCCCTCCTCCAACGGAACGCGGCGCCGTGGTCGGACCGGGCCTTCCCGGAGCGCGGTGGGACGGATCGAGGAGTTCAACCGGCTGCTTCTTGTGGAGCGGAAGCGCCTGCGGGACGAGCTTTCGGAAATGGTAGAGCATCAGCTCAAAACGGAGGAAAAACCGGTGGCCGATGCGGCGAACGAGGACGACCTCGTCGACGTCGCGACCGAGACCTTTGAGCGGGAGAAGGAGCTCGCGCTGGAGAGCACCGTGCAGGGGATGCTCGAGATGGTGGAGGAGGCGCTCCAGAGGGTTCGCGACGGCACCTACGGGGTCTGCGACGGATGCGGCAAGCCGATCGACGGCAACCGCCTGCGGGCCATCCCGTATGCCCGGCTCTGCATCACGTGCAAGGAGCGGGAGGAGCGGCACCGCCCGGTTGCCCGGTGATCGCGCTCCCCTGGGCATTCTTCGCCGCGGGGCTCGGGGGACTCGCAGCGGGTCAAGTCGTGGGGTGGGTGGTGACGAGGGGTATCCCCCCCGGCGGTGAGCGGGTGATTGTGCCCGGCGTCTTGTCGCTCGTCGTGTTGCACAATCAGGGTATCGCCTTCGGGCTGCTTGGCCGGCTGTCGCCCGCGGTCACCGTGGCGCTTGCCTTGACCGTGCTCCTGGCCCTCTTCTACAATAAGGGCGCCTGGCCCGGGGGGCTCGCCGAGCAGTGGGGGTATGGATTGATGGTCGGCGGGGCGCTCGGGAACGTCGCGGACCGTCTTCGCTTCGGCTATGTGGTAGACTACCTCGACGTCCATGTCTGGCCCGTGTTCAACCTGGCAGACGCCGCCATCGTCGTGGGGGCCGGTGTGCTGGCCGCTGCCTCGCTCGCGCGCCGGCACCGGGGAGATTCGGAGGTGAGGCGTTGAAGCCGGTGCTGTTCCAAGTGCCGACTCCGTTTGGGACGTTTCCCGTGTCCTCGTTCGGCATCTTCCTCTTGCTGGCGTTCGTGGCGGCCATCATGGTGACCCGCGCGCGCACGAGCCGGCTGGGTTGGGATCCGGGGGAAGTGGTCGACCTCTCGCTCTACGCCATCATCGGGGGAATCGTCGGCGCCCGGATCGGCTACGTTCTGGTGAACTTGAAAGACTTCGTCGCCGTCCCCGGCCGGGTCCTGATGATTTGGGTCGACGCCGGGCTCACGTTCTATGGTGCGGTGGTCGGCGGGGCGCTCGTGGCGTGGGTCTACGGCCGGCAGCGCGGGTGGCGCCTCGGGCAGATCGCCGACGCCGCCGCGCCGGGCCTGGCTCTCGGCTACGCGATCGCGATGATCGGCGCACTTCTGTACGGTCTCAATTATGGGCGCCCGGCGAGCGTGCCGTGGGCTGTGACACTGTTTGGCGAACCCCGACATCCCACGCAGCTCTACTTGATGGTTGCGGCGCTGGCCGTGTTCGCTATCCTGCTGGCGGCCGACCGCGGTACCCAGGGGACCGGGCGCCTCTTCTGGTTGTGCATCCTGTTGCTGGCGGTCGCGCGCTTTGGGATCGAGTTTTTCATGGACAGCGCCCGCATCTTCGGCCGGCTGACCCTGGCGCAGGTGGTCAACCTCCTTGTCGCCGCGCTCGCTGCGGCGATGTGGCTGACCAGAGGCCGGGGTGTCCCCGCGGGCGATGCGGAGGCCCCTCCGCCTGCCGGCGCCGAGGTGATGGTCCCGCCGGACGCCGGTGGGTCCCGAAGCTGATTCGCAGGATGAGGTCCTGACCTTCGAGGCGGCGGCCGCGGATCGCGGCCGCCGCCTCGACATTGTCGTCGCCGAGCGGTGTCCGCGCTATTCGCGGTCCCGCGTCGCGCTGCTCGCCGGCCGCGGGCAGGTGCTGGTCGACGATGCGCCGCGGAAGCCTGCGTTCCGGCTCCGTTCGGGACATCGGGTTCAGGTGCTGGGGCCGCCGTCGGACCCGGTGTCCGTTGCTGCCGAGGCGATTCCCCTTCTGGTGGTACACGAAGATGCCGATGTCCTCGTCGTCAACAAGCCTGCCGGTCTGACCGTGCACCCCGCGCCCGGACATCCGAGCGGCACCCTGGTGAACGCCGTGCTGGCCCGGGTCCCCAATCTCTCGGGGATCGCCGGGCCGCTCCGCCCGGGGATCGTCCACCGCCTGGACAAGGATACGTCCGGCCTGATCGTGGTGGCGAAGACGGACGCCGCCTACCGGTCGCTCGCCGCGCAGGTTCGTGCCCACACCGCCACGCGCGTGTATCTCGCGCTCGTGCGTGGGACCGTTCGCAGAGATGCCGGAGCGATCGCGGCCCCGATCGGGCGGCATCCCACCTACCGGACGCGCATGGCGGTCGTGCCGCACGGCCGTCCCGCGGTGACGCACTTTGCCGTCCTCGAGCGGCTTCCGGGATCGACGTTGCTTGAGGTCCGGCTGGAGACCGGGCGGACACACCAGATCCGCGTCCACCTCCTCCACATCGGGCATCCGATTCTGGGGGATCCCATCTACGGCGGCGCCCGTGCGGTGGGAATGGAGCGACAGGCGCTTCACGCGGCCCGGTTGGAGTTTACCCACCCTCGGACCGGGGCGCGCGTCGCCTACACCGCCCCGGTGCCTGAGGATTTTGCCGGACTGCTTGCGCACCTGCGTGCGCTCGGACCCAACGGGGCGGCGGGCGGCAGGGCACGCTCGAAAAAGGGCGAAGTGTAGGGCGCGAGCGACGAAGGAGGCACCTCGGTGCAGTTGCGTGAGAAAGCCAAGGTGATGGATCGGGAGACCATTCGTCGCGCCTTGACGCGAATGGCGCACGAGATCGTCGAGCGCAATGGGGGCGGATCCGACTTGTGCCTCGTGGGCATCTGCCGTCGAGGCGTGCCGCTGGCCGAGCGCCTGGCCGGTCTGATCGCGGAGGCCGAAGGGGTCCGGATTCCTGTGGGGACGCTGGACGTCACCGATTACCGGGATGATCGGAGTGTATGCGGGAGCGAAGGGGCCGGGGGCGTGGCCGCATCGACGGAGACGCAACTGCCGTTCCCCGTGGCCGATCGCCGCATCATCCTGGTGGACGACGTGCTGTACACGGGGCGCACCGTGCGGGCGGCGCTGGATGCCCTCATCGACCGCGGCCGTCCCGCCTCAATCCAGCTGGCCGTCCTGGTCGACCGCGGGCATCGCGAACTGCCGATCCGGCCGGACTTCGTCGGCAAGAACCTCCCGACGTCGTCGCGCGAGATTGTGACCGTCCGCGTCGCCGAGGTCGATGGTGAAGACGAGGTCGTGATCGAGGAGCCGCTCTAGCGTCACCGCCCGGAGCGCATACGTTCGCCGGTCGGAATCGCAGGCGGGAGGGCGGGAGAGACGAGCAGGGTGCGCTCCCCCATATAGGTGACGGCACCGGGCGGAGCCCCCCGGAGCTTCCGCACGTGCTTGCGCTCGATGGCGTCGACCGCCACCTGTCCTGACTCCCGGCCCGCGCTGTAGTACGCCGCGGTCTGGGCTGCGGCCTGGATGTCCGCCTCGGAGGGCCGGCCGTCGCTTTTCAGGATGACGTGGGCGCCCGCGACCCCCCGCGCGTGCAGCCAGATGTCCTCCGGCCCGGCCTCGTGGAACGTGATCCGATCGTTCTCCCGCGCGCTGCGGCCGACGAGGATCACCGCCCCGTCGGCCGCACGAAACCGGCGAGGCCCGGCACGCGCGGCCGGCCGGCCGCGCGGCGCGCGTCCTGCCAGGCCGGCGGCGGCCAGATCCGATTGAATCTCCCAGAGGTCGTCCGAAGACGCGGCGCCGTCGATCTGGACAAGGGCATCCCGCAGCGCCCGCGTCTCCGCCTCGAGCTGAGCGATCCGGGCCGGGAGCGCCCGGCCCGTCGCCCGAGCTTTCGCGTACCGCCGGAAGTATTGCTGCGCGTTCTCGCTCGGCGTGAGCGCCGGATCGAGGGGGATCGTGACGTCGTCGCCGCCGCTGGTGTAATCGGGGACGCGAAGATGCTGATCGCGCGGCTTCACCTGGCGCGCGTGGGTCAAGATTAGGTCGCCCATCACCCGGTAGCGATCGCCGGCCCGGCTCTCCTCGAGGGTCCGATGACTCGCCTCGAGGGCGGCCTCCCGCCGGGCGAGCGCCGCCTTAACCGTCCCGGCCAGCGTGCTCCGCCGTTCCGCCAGCAGCGCCGTGGCCGGCTCTTGGTCGAAATATCGATCGATCGCTTCGCTCATCGTGGGAGATGGTTGTGCGATCGAGCCCTCGTGCACGCGCATGGGGAACGCGGCGAAGGCGACGACCCGTGACCCATCGACATAGAGCGTCGGCGAGAAGGCGCCATCGGCGACCATCGTGGTGATCGCCCGCAGTCCCTCACCGATGCGGCCGGCGGATTCGACGGCGTCCGCGGCCGGGGTGGCGGGATCGACCCCCGCCCGCATCGCGATTTCCTGTGCGAGCAGAGGGCTCACGCCGAGGAGCGCCTGCGAGAGCCGCCGTTCGAGCGGGAGGGGACTGCGGAGGATGTTGCGGAGGCCCTCGGCATCGAGCGTTTCCGGGGTGGGACGGTCGGCGGGCGGCGGGACATAGGCACGGCCAGGCAGCACCGGGCGCCGCGCGGACATCTGCGCCGTGACAACCTTGAGCGCGCCGAGGACCACGCGCTCGTCGGCGAGGATCAGGTTGCTGTGCCGGCCCATCAGTTCCGCGATGAGCCAGAGGCGGCCCTCGAGGGCGTCGAAGCCCAAGCGCAGCAGGCGGTTGAACGGCGGTTGCTCCACCGCATCCAGGCGCGCCTCCGTGAGCCGGCTGCGGAGGAGCATCCCGAACTGGCCCAACCGTTCGGCCGTCTGCGGCCGTGCGGCGAAATGCACCCGCGCCGTTCGGGGATGAATGCTGACGAGGAGGTGGTGCACGATCCCAGCGCGGAGGCTCACCACGACGGTATCCGGAGCCGGCTGGCGGACTCCGGCGAAGCGCGCCCGCCCGAGCGCGCGGATCTCCCGCGCGACCGCGGCGAGGGTGAGGCTATCGAAGAGCGCTTCCGCGCGCTGCATCACCATGGGTCCGCCAATTCGTCCTGTCTCTTCGGTCGAAGCTTCCCGTCTATTATGCAGGAACTCCGGGGCCTCTGTCTTGATCTACACGGACTGCCGCATGGCGATTGTGGGCACATGCTTTGTGTGGATACCAAGGTTTGGCCGATCGAGGGAGGACAGTCATGCGTAGACGAATGCACGCCCTGTGCTCTGCGTTGGTCCTGGTCTTCTTCCTGACATCCGGTGCCGGAGCCGGGCCCAAATGGTCAACCGACGATCACCACGGCAAGAGCTTTGCGCGCGAGCGGGGTGAGCTCTTCTGCCCGGCCGCTCCACTGGCTCCACTTGTGCGTGGGGGCATCATCATCCCCGCCGGACGATGCTACGTGCTCTCCGTGTTGAGAGATGATCGGGGAACATATCTCGCGTTCGTGCCTCCCGACGCACACATTCCCCCCGGACAACTGGTCCGCCTCAACACGCCGGCCGGCCCGAAACTGAAGGGCCGCATGTTTCTCGTGCCCATCCAGGCCGCAGCGGTGCTGGTGCCGGTCAACACGGTGACGCTCGTGGCAACGCGCATTGAAGATACCGGCCCGCGCCTGGCGATTACGCTGGTAGGGACGCCGGTCCCCAACCTGACCGTGATATTTAGCGTCCAGTTGTAGGGCGGTTCGGCGGCGGAACACGCCGGTTCATGAACAGTTTCGCGTAAGATGCGGAATCATTCGAATGGATGAGGATCGAACGATGCATTTCTGGGTACATCATTTATGAAGACGCGCCATAGTTGGCGAAGCGAGGTGGTATGATGCGGTATCTTCTCCTTGCCACGTTACTCGTGGCGAGCTTCCCAGCACTAGGCTCTGCATTACCTGCGGTGCAGTCTGGAGCGCTGTCCTATTCACTCAGCGGCCCTCCCACCACCAGCACCTCGACGTCCTTCAACGCGACGATCGGCGGAGTCCAAGGGACCATCAAGACGACCGCCTCGGCGCCCACGACCACGACCACGACAACCGGAACCACGACGACAACGACGACCACTCCGTCCACCGGCGGAATCTGGACGATGACCGTGGCCGGTCAAACGTTTGCGTCGGGGAAATACTCGTGCGGCGGCGGATCGTGCTCCTTCACCGGCTCGACCTTGGCCGGGAAGAACCTCTCGTTCTCCATGACGGGCACGAGCGGGACATTGTCCGGTCTCTTCGCCAACCACGGAGGGTGGGTGTCAACCGTTGCTGGGTGGGCCCACAACCTCAGCGCTGGAACCAAGGGAGGGGTTGTTTCCCAGGCCGCGGGTGGCAAGGGACACGACCCTTTGCATGACCCATCGCATGGCTCGGCGCAAAGCGCCTCAAACGTGAGCCAGGGTGGAGGCGGCACGAACGGGGGCGGCGCCGAACACGGGGGCGGCCAAGGTCACAACAAATAGCACATAAGACCTTCGCGGTAGGGGGGCAGGAGAGGTTCCTGCCCCCTCTTTTTTTATAGAGGGGTCTGTCCACGCGGTGGCCGTCCACTCCGCTTGATATGATGGCTGGCGTGGATTGGCACGCGATGGCCGTCGACGACGTCGCGCGCGCGGTCGACACCGACGTCGCGCACGGCCTGACCGCTGCCGAAGCGCGCGACCGGCTCGACCGCACGGGGCCGAACCGGCTCCCCGCGCCTTCCCCCCGGTCATGGGGGTCCCGGCTCGGTACGCAGGCGCGCGAGTTCTTTGTCGTCCTCTTGACGGTCGCCGCCCTCGTCTCATGGCTGCTGGGCCAACGGCTCGACGCCTCCGCGATTCTTCTCATCGTCATCCTGAACGTCGTCCTCGGCACGGTCCAGGAGGCCAGAGCCGAGCAGGCGCTCGCCGCATTGCGGAAACTCGCCGCCCCTCGGGCCGAAGTCCTGAGAGGCGGGATCCCGCTGACGATTGCGGCGGAGGCGCTCGTGCCCGGCGACGTCGTGATCTTGACCGCCGGAGCGCGCGTGCCGGCCGACCTCCGGCTCGTCACGGCGCATGCGCTCGCCGTTGATGAGTCGCTCCTGACTGGGGAATCCCTGCCGGTCGGCAAGGTCGAAACGCCGGTTCCGCCCGGGGCGCCGCTTGCCGAGCGTCACGATCTCGTGTTCCTCGGCACGGCGGTCGTCGGCGGCCGGGGACGAGGTATCGTGGTCGGCACAGCCGGAAGCACGGAGCTCGGCGCCCTCGCGAAATTCCTCGAGACGGCACCCCCGAAGGAGACCCCGCTGACCGCGCGCCTGGCATCGCTGGGCCAATCGGTGGGCGCGGTCGCGTTTGGCGTCTGCGTCCTGGTCTTCGCAGCCGGCGTAGCCCGGGGGCGACCCGTGTTCGAGATGTTCCTCGTGGCCACCAGCCTCGCCGTCGCGGCGGTTCCGGAGGGCCTCCCCGCCGCGGTCACGATAGCCCTCGCCCTCGGTGTGCAGCGAATGGCCAGGCAGCGGGCCATCGTTCGCCGCCTTCCCGCGGTCGAGACGCTCGGGAGTGTCACGGTGGTGTGCACGGACAAGACGGGGACCCTCACGCTCAACGAACTCGCGGTCCGCCGGATCGATGTGGCGGGGCGCGTGGTTGAGTTGAGCGGGGCGGGGTACGCCCCGACCGGGGAGTTTCTGGTGGGCGGCGCTCCCGTCCAGGCGGCCGCGGTCCCGGGGTTGCGGGCACTGCTCGAGGCAGCCGTTCTCAGTAGCGATGGAGGCGTGGTCCGGGAGGACGGGCGGTGGCGTCCGTACGGAGATCCACTGGAAGCGGCGTTCGTCGCCGCCGCGATGAAGGCCGGGCTCGCGCCGCAGACGATTCGGGAGGCCGCCCCGCGCGTGGGCGAAGTGCCGTTTACGCCCCAGCGCAAGCGTTCGCTCACCGTGCACCGGGTCGGGGATGGGCTGGTCGTGTACGTGAAAGGAGCCGTGGAGAGCGTGGTCCCGATGTGCACCGTCTGGGAGGGCCCCGCGGGTGCCGAGGTCCTCGACGGTCGAATCAGAGAGGCCGTCCTCTCCCGCGGCGCCGCGATGGCGGCAGAGGGGATGCGCGTCGTCGCCATCGCCCGGCGCGCGCAGGTGCGGATCGATGAGGGGGCGCTCGCGTCGCCCGCGGCCGTCGACACGATCGAGCGCGACGCGGTGCTCCTCGGTCTGATCGGGCTCGCCGATCCGGTCCGGCCCGAGGTCGCGATGGCGATCGCCGAGGCCCGCGGGGCCGGCGTTCGCCCCGTGATGATCACCGGAGATCATCCGCGGACCGCCATCGCCGTCGCGCGAGAGGTGGGCCTCGACGACGCCGGACGGGTCCTGAGCGGGGCCGACCTCGACGGCCTCTCAGATCGCGCGCTCGAGGACGTCGTGGAGTCATGCAGCGTGTTCGCGCGGACGACGCCCGAGCACAAGGTCCGGATTCTGCGCGCGCTCAAGGCTGGAGGGCAGCTGGTGGCGATGACGGGGGACGGGGCCAACGACGCCCCGGCCCTGGCGCAGGCGGACGTCGGCATTGCGATGGGGAGGGGGGGAACGGACGTGGCCCGCGAGGCCGCGGATGTGGTCCTGACCGATGACAACTTCGCCACGATCGTGGCGGCGATCCGTGAAGGGCGCACCATCTTTGAGAATATTCGAAAGTTTGTGTTGTTCGTGCTGGCGAGCAACATAGGGGAGGTGGCCGTCGTCCTGGGAGCCACGCTGGCCGCGCCGTCTGCGGTGCTCACGCCGATCCAGATCCTCTGGATCAACCTCGTCACCGACGGCCTCCCGTCCGCGGCGATCGCCGTCGACCCGCAGGCGCCCGATGTCATGGCGCGCCGCCCGCCCCCCGTCGCTGCGGCCCCCTTGGCATCCGGCGGGCTTGCATTTCTCGTCACCTTCGGCCTGGTGATCGCGGGGGCGTGCTTCGGCGCCTACCTGTGGGGCGCTGCGCATGGCGAGGCGCCCGCACAGCGCCGCACGATGATGTTCCTGACGCTGAGCCTCAGTCAGCTGTTGTTTGCGTTCGCCTGCCGCTCACCCCGCCGGTCGGGGCTGGGGCGCGAGTTCGTGCGAAATCCGTGGCTCCTCGGGGCGGTGTCGCTGTCCGTCGTCCTCCAGCTCCTAGTCGTGACCTTGCCCGGGGTGCGCGTGGTCTTTTCGGCCTCCCCTCTCGGAGGAGGAGATTGGGCGGCAGTCGCCGGACTTTCAAGTGTGCCCATTGTGACCTCCGAGGTCTACAAGTACCTCGGCCGGATCCGGGAGCGGCGATCGTGTTGAGGAGCATGACCGGATTTGGCGCCGGCGACTTGGCGACCCCGGCCGGCAGGTATGCCGTCGAGGCCCGGTCGCTCAACCACCGGTTCCTCGAAGTTGTGGTCCGCCTTCCCCGAGATCTGTCCCCCCTCGAAGACCGCATCCGCGCGCTCGTCCAGCGACGAGTCTTGCGCGGCCGGGTCGAGGTTGCTATCATAAGAGAAAACTACGGAAAACGGGCGCGAACGGTTAAGATCGACGTAGATTTGGCTAAAACGTTCACCAGCGCCCTGAACGACCTCAAACAGGCTCTGGAGCTCCCAGGCATCGCTGATTTGTCGATGCTGGTCGGACTCCCCGACCTGATCAAGGTTGAGGAGCAGAAAGAGGATCTCGAAGCGTGCTGGCCACCGATCTCCGAGGGGGTCGGGCAGGCGCTGGAACGCTTGGTGGCGATGCGCGAGACGGAAGGGGCTCAGCTGGCTCGGGATCTCGCGGAACGGCTCGATCGCCTATCCCAGCGGGCCGATGAGATTGAACGGCGGGCTCCCCTGGTCGTCAGAGACTACGCGGGCCGCCTCAAGCGGCGGATCGGGGAGCTCATGGGGACCGTCCCGGTGGACGAGGGGCGCGTGGCGACGGAGGTGGCGATGTTCGCCGATCGGTGCGACATTGCCGAGGAGGTCACCAGGTTCCGGAGCCACCTGGCGCAGATCCGGCAGACCCTCGCCGTCGACGGCGCGATCGGGCGGACGCTCGAGTTTATCGTGCAGGAGTTGGGCCGGGAAGCGAACACGATGGGGAGCAAAGCCAACGATCTGGAGATCGCCCGCGCGGTGATCGCGATCAAAGGGGAACTGGAGAGCCTGCGCGAGCAGATCCAGAACGTGGAGTAAGGAGCGCGCTGCCGATGGAGACGCGGCTCATCAACATCGGGTTCGGGAACATCGTCGCGGCGAATCGGATCATCGCCATCGTAAGCCCGGACTCCGCGCCGATCAAGCGTATCATCCAAGAGGCCCGCGACAAGGGCATCCTCATCGATGCGACGTACGGCCGTCGAACTCGGGCGGTGGTGATTACCGACAGCGGCCACGTCGTGCTCTCCGCCGTCCAGCCGGAGACCGTGGCCCACCGCTTCACCAGCAAGGAGATCGTGGAGGAAGACGAAGAGGAAGAGACCGCCGGAGCCGCGGTCGAGTCCCAATGATCGTGACCGTGAGCGGGGAGATCGGCGCCGGCAAGAGCACCGTGGCGAAACACCTCGCGCAGGCCCTCGGCCTCCGTTACCTGTCCGCGGGTGAGATCTTCCGTGAAGAGGCCAGGCGGCGGGGACTGAGCCTCGCTGAGCTCGGCCGGCTCGCCGAGCAGGATCAAACGATCGATCGCGCGCTGGACAAGATGCAGGTCGAGGCCGCCCGCGCCGGCGGCGTGCTCATCGACAGCCGCCTCAGCGGATGGGTGATCGACGGGGACCTGCGCGTGTGGCTGCGGGCGCCGCTTCTCGTGCGGGCGGCGCGGGTGGGGGCGCGGGACGGCACATCGCCGGAAGAAGCGCTGCACGACCTCGAGGCGCGCGAAGAGTGCGAGCGCCGCCGCTACCGCGATATCTACCAACTCGATCTCGCCGATCTCAGCCGCTATCATGTCATCGTGGACACCGGCACGTGGAGCGCGCAGGAGATCGTCGATGCGCTGCTGCCGCTGACCCGCCGGTTCCGCCCTGAGCGACTGGGCTGCCGTTCCTGAACCGGTGGCAGGGACTCTCGCGGGCCGCGTGGTGGTGGTTGGGGTCTGCGGCAGCATCGCCGCGTACAAGGTGGCGATCGTCGTCCGCCGCCTTCATCAGGAAGGCGCGGACGTGCACGTGCTGATGACGCCGGCGGCCACGCGGTTCGTGGGGGCGGCCACCTTCAGGGCGCTGTCGCACCGTGCGGTGATCACCGACATGTGGGATCCCAACGGCCCGTGGGACGAGCCGCATGTGGCGCTCGGCGAACGCGCCGATGTCTATCTGATCGCGCCCGCCACGGCGGACATGGTGGGGAAGCTGGCGGCCGGGCTCGCCGACGACCTCGTCTCCGCGACCGCGCTGGCGACGCGGGCTCCGGTGCTCGTCGTCCCCGCGATGAGCGATCGGATGGCGGAGGCGCCGGTCGTGCAGGACAACCTGGCGCGTCTCCGCGCGAGCGGCGTGCACGTGCTCGGGCCTGACCGCGGGCCGCTGGCCTCGGGAAAGGTCGGCCTCGGCCGGATGGTCGAGCCCGACGCGATCGTCGCCGAAGTGGTGGCTCTCGCGGGCGGGCGCCCCGCGTCACGGTGAATCAGGACGACGCGGCGTGCGCCGAGGTCCTGCTCGATCTCCCGGCGCGGAGCACCGACCGCTGCCTGACCTACCGGATTCCTGACCCGCTCCGGGACGCGATCCGGATCGGGTCACGCGTTCAGGTCCCGCTCGGGCCACGCACGACGCGCGGGTTCGTCATCGCGATGGCGCCCTCTGATCCCACGCCCGGTCGTCAGCTGCGCGAGATTCTCGCGGTCGCCGGTGTCCACCCACTCTTCTCGCCGGCGATGCTCGACCTCGCGCGCTGGATTGCCCAACAGACCGTCTCGTCGCTCCTCGAAGCCGTCCACTGTCTTGCGCCGCCGGAGATCTTCAGGCGTCGCTCCCTCCCCCCCGCCCGCCCTCGCGTCGCATCACTCGCGGAGCAGGGGGGCCTCGCCGCGCGGCTGGGTCCGCGGCAGGCCCGCATCCTCGCGGCGCTCCGCACCAGGGTGGAGGTGCCCATCGCGGAGTTGGTTCGGGAGGGGGGCCGGCCCGCGCTCCGGCGGCTCGTGGCTCAAGGGGCGGTCCTCGTCAAGGAGCCCGCGGCTGTCCCGCTCGGACCCCGGCCCGAGACCGCGGCCGTCCCCGTGCCTCCGACGCTGGTGTGGGGGGACTTCGAGGACCGGCGGGCATGGATCGTTGAGCGCGCCGTGGCGGCGGTGCACCGCGGCGGCCGGGTATTGATCATCGTGCCCGAGATCGCGCGTGTGCCGGTGTTCGTGCGCCTCCTCGGTTCGACATTCGGGGACGGCGTCGCCGCGCTGCACTCGGGCATGGCCGCGCGGGAGCGGCAGGCCGCATGGATGCGGTGCGTCTCTGGCGAGGTCCGTGTGGTGGTGGGGACACGCTCCGCGTTGTTCGCGCCCCTTCATGGTGTGCGGCTGATCATTGTGGATGATGAGGAGGATCCCGCGCACAAGGCCGACGCCGCACCACGGTACCATGCCAGGGACGTGGCGCTCCGGCGGGGCGCGCTCGCGGGCGCGCGCGTGGTGTTGGGGTCCCTGACCCCATCGATGGAGGCGTATGCCGAGGTGGCGTCCGGACGGATGAGGTGCGTGCGTCTCACCGCGAGGACCGCGCGTGCGCGGGTGACGCTCGTCGATCTCCGCATCGAGCGGGTGCGCGGCCGCTACGGCGTGCTCACTCCGCCGCTTCTCGCGGCCGTCCGCCGGCACCTCCGGGCGGGAGGGCGAGTCGCCCTCTTCCTCAACCGAACCGGCTACGCACGGGTATTGTTGTGTGACGAATGCGGATATACGGTGCGGTGTCCGGGTTGCGAGGTGACGACATCGTACGATAGGGAGAACCGCACGGTGTCCTGCCGGATCTGCGGGCGCGTGGCGCCGGCACCGGGAACGTGTCCGCGCTGCAGAGGGGTCGGGTTGCGGGGGATCGGGCCCGGCACGGAACGGGTCGAGGAGGTTGTCCGCCGGCTCTTTCCTGCGCTCGCGATCGCGCGACTCGATCGCGAGACGGCCCCGCAGTTCGATCGGATCGCCAAAGAGTTCGCCTCCGGCCGGATCCGCTTGGTCGTGGGCACCCAGATCTTGCTGCGGGCGCGCGAGATACGCCCCAGCATCGTCGGGGTGTGCGATGCCGATCTCCCCCTTCACCTCCCGGATTTTCGCGCCGCCGAGCGGACGCTCCAGCAGCTCCGCGCGATCGTCTCCCTCGCCGCGGGCCCTCCCGGCCCGGACGCGATTATCCAGACCCGAATCCCCAGTCATCCGGCGATTCGCGCCCTCGCAACCGGCGACGATGAGGCCGCCTACCGCGAAGAACTGAAGACGAGGCGGGAACTCGGATACCCTCCCGCAACGACCCTGGCCCGCGTCGTCGCCGCAAGCGCCGTCCGCGAGGCCGCCGCGAAGATGGCCGAGGGGATCGCGGAATCGTCGCGCGCGCGGGGGGTGGAGGTGCTGGGCCCTGCGCCGGCGCGCGATCAGGGACGCGGGGTGTTTCGATATCAATGTGTCCTGCGTGCGCGCGATGCGGAGGTGGTCCGGGCCGCGGCACGCGCGGCGCTCGGGGACGCCCCCACGCGAAAGGGGAGCCGGCTCACCATCGAGATGGACCCCCAGGAATTTCCCTAGGCCGATGGAGATCATCACGGTCGACAGTCCCAGAGCGAGTGTCCTCCGCCGCCGGGCGCAGCCGGTCCGGGTGGTCACCCGCGAGGTGCAAGCGTTGATCGACCAGATGTTTCAAACCATGCGCGACGCACACGGCCTCGGCCTCGCCGCCCCCCAGGTTGGGATGAGCCGCCGGCTGTTTGTCGCGCGCCTCGAAGATCGTCAGATCGTGCTCGTCGATCCGGAAGTCCTGCACCAGGAGGGCGAAGAGATCGCTACGGAGGCGTGCTTGAGCATCCCCGGGCTGTTGGGGGATGTGCCACGGGCCCAACGGGTGACCGTCCGCGGGCGCAACCGCCGCAACCGGTTTGTCACGATCGAAGCGACCGGTCTGTTGGCCCGGATCCTCCTCCACGAGATCGACCATCTGGATGGCATTCTCTTTACCGACCGAGTCCGCGATCCGAAGACGTTGCGTCGCGTGGAGGAAACTTCCGAAGTCGCCCCGGAGACCGCCACGGGATGAAGCTGGCCTTTCTGGGCACCCCGGAGTTTGCGGTCCCTTCACTCGAGGCGGCCCTCGCGGTCGGGGACGTCGTCGGGGTCGTCACCCGCCCCGACAAGCCCCAGGGTCGAGGGTTGCGGGTGGCCCCGCCGCCCGTTGCCGTCGTGGCAACCCAGTACGCGCTCGATGTCCTCCAGCCCTCGACGCTGCGGGATCCCGAGTTCCTGGCGCGCCTGCGGGGCCTCGAGCCTGACCTCATCGTGGTCGTCGCCTTTGGCCGGATCCTGCCGCCCGAGGTGCTCGCCGTGGCGCCGATGGGCGGCATCAACCTGCACCCGTCGTTCTTGCCCCGGTACCGCGGCGCCGCCCCGATTCCTCGGGCGATCGCCGCCGGGGACACGGAGACCGGGGTGACCGTCCTCCACATGAGCGACGACCTCGATGCCGGGGACATCATCCTCCAGCGTCGGGTGCCGATTCACGCCGACGACACCTCCGCGACCCTCGAACCCCGGTTGGCCCGCGAAGGCGCGGCATTGCTCGTCGAGGCGCTGGCGTTGCTGGAGTCCGGCCGGGCTCCGCGCCAGCCTCAGGATCCCTCGCGCGTGACGTTTGCACCGAAACTCACCCAAGAAGAGGCGTTGATCCGCTGGAACAATTCAGCCGGCTCGATCGTCAACGTGGTGCGGGCGCTCGACCCCTGGCCCGTGGCGTACACGCTTCGCGACGGTGTCCCGCTCAAGATCTGGCGCGCGGTGGCCCGGCCCATCGGCGGCCCAGGAGCCCCCGGCATGGTGCTCGAGGCGGAGGGGGATCAGTTGGTCGTGTTCGCCGGTGAGGGGGCCGTGGAGTTGCTGGAGGTGCAGCCCGCCTCGGGGCGCCGCATGTCCGCCGCCGATTATCTCAGAGGCCACCCGCTCCGTCCCGGAACCGTGCTGGGAGCCCCTTAGTTATTACCGAGAGCGAATAAATGAACATACCATCGCGACACACCTCCAGGGAATCCTTCACCAATTTGAACGCATGAATCGGATAGACCACCCATTCTGAGCATAGTACCCTTGCCGGAAGGGACGAGACCCTGCACAGGTGGGTGAGGTACCTTGGCTGCTACGCACAGGCTCAAACGGACTCGCCCGAACGAGGATCAGAGCGTAGGCGTCTCCGTGGGTCGTCCACGACCCTTCCGTTTCGGAGTCCTCGCGGAAAGCGTCCTCTCGCGCAAGGCTGTGCTTGACACAGCGCGCCGCGCAGAAGATGAGGGGTTCAGCACCTTCCTCATCCGTGATCACTTCATTGCAGAACCCTTTGGCCACCAGTATGCTCCGTTGACGATGCTCGCGACCGTCGCGGGTGTGACGAAGACGCTACGGATCGGGAGCCTCGTCTTTGGGTGTGCCTATCGACACCCGGTGCTCCTTGCGAAGGAGATAGCCACCCTGGATGTCCTATCGGAGGGGCGCGTTGAGCTTGGCCTCGGGACCGGGTTCTCGCGCGTGGAGTACGAGCGGGCCGGGATGGCCTTCGATCCACCAAACGCGCGCCTGGAACGTCTGGAAGAAGTCCTGCAGGTGCTGAAAGGCCTCTTCGCTGATGGACCGCTGACATTCGATGGCAAGCATTACTCGGTTGCCGGTCTCGACGGGTTTCCGAAACCGGTCCAGCGACCGCACCCACCAATTCTCATTGGCGGCGCCGGCGCTCGGCTGCTTTCCGTCGCTGCTCAGGAGGCCGACATCATCGGGTTGCAAACCGTCGAAACAAAGCATGGTGTGGTTTCGCGAGAGCCGACGGCGCGAGTGGCCGACACCGTCATGCAGAAGATCGAACTGGTTCGGCAAACGGCGGGCCACCGATTTGGCGAAATTGAACTGAGCACCGTGGCGTCGGTGATCGTGACAGATCATCGCGAGGAAGCGGCCGAACGGTTCGCGCGCGACCAGGGCTGGAGCGCGATTCCCACCGAGGAGGTGCTTGAAATGCCATCGGTGTTCATCGGTACTGTCGGGCAGGTCATCGTGGATATGCAGATGCGACGGGAGCGGTTCGGATTCTCCTACTATGTGATCTTGGATCGGGTCATGGACGAAGTTGCGCCGATTGTCAGCCGGTTGGCCGGAACATGATCGGCGAGGCCCTCATCCTTGGCCCGTCCGCAAACCTTGCACATCCCCGCCGAGACTTCCCGGCTGTGCTACAATTTAATCCTGGGAGGTGAAGGCATGTTCTGGTTTTGGGACCCCACCATGATCATCGTCATTCCGGCCCTCCTCCTGGCGCTGTATGCGCAGCTCCGTGTGCAGTCGACGTACGCACAATATAGTCAGGTGCCGATCGGCAACCGGCTCACCGGCGCGCAGGTGGCGCAGGAGATCCTCCGCCGCAACGGTCTCTCCGGCGTCGAGATCGAGCGGACCGAAGGCGTACTCTCCGACCACTACGATCCCCGCGACCGGACCCTGAGCCTCTCGTCGGATGTGTACGACGGCATCTCCGTCGCCGCCGCGGGCGTGGCCGCGCACGAGACCGGTCACGCCATCCAGCACGCCCGAGGGTACGCGCCGCTGGCGTTGCGGTCGGCGATGGTGCCCACGGTCCAGTTTGGCTCCTGGCTGGCGTGGCCGATTTTCATCCTGGGCTTTCTGTTCCACTCCGGCACGATGATTCAGCTCGGCATCCTCGTCTTTACCGCCTTCGTCGCGTTCACGGTCGTCACGCTCCCGGTCGAGTTCGATGCCAGCGCCCGGGCGATGCGGGCCCTTCGGGAAGAGGGGCTGGTCACCGCCGACGAGCTTCAAGGGGTGCGTGCGGTGCTCACCGCCGCCGCGTTGACCTACGTCGCCGCGGCCGCGATGGCGATTCTCCAGTTGCTCCGCATGCTGTTGCTGGCGCGGCGTGAGGAGTGATCTCGCCCGACCGCATGCGACGCGGCGGATGGGCGGGCCGGGACCCGCGCCGGCGATCCCGCGTTCCGCTCGGGAGGCGGCCCTAGAGGTCCTGCACCGGGTCGACGCCCATCAAGCGTTCAGCGGGGTCCTGTTGCGGCGCGTCCTTGAGCGCGCGGGGCTGTCCGCGGCGGACGAAGCGCTGGCGGCGGAACTGACTCTGGGGACGCTGCGCCACCGCGCCGAAGTCGATTGGGCGCTCTCCCATGCCTCGCACACGCCCCTCGATGATCTGCCCTCCCGTATCCGAGCCGTGCTCCGGATGGGGGCGTACACATTGATGTTCCTGGACCGGATCCCGGCGGCCGCGGCATGCTCCCAAGCCGTCGAGCTGGCCAAGCGCGCCGGCCATCGGGGGACGGCTCGGCTTGTCAACGCCGTGCTTCGCCGGGTCGCTGCGGCCCCGGAAGCGATCCCGGAGGACGTGTCGACTCCCGAGGGGATCGCCCTCCGGCACTCCCATCCCCTCTGGCTCGTGCGCCGTTGGGTGGACCGGTTCGGCGTGGACGAGGCCCGCGCGCTGTGCCGGACGAACAACGTGGCACCGCCGGCATCGGTCCGCCTGAACACCCTCCGCGGCACGCCGGCGTCGGTCGCCGCTGCGATCGACGCGTTGGGGGTAGCGACCGCGCCTTCTACGCTCGCGCCCGAGGGGGCGCGAATCGTCCAGGCGTCCTCCCACGCGCGGCGCGCCGCGTATGCGGAGGGGTGGGTCTCTCCCCAGGACGAGGGATCGATGCTGGTGAGCCGGCTCGTGGCGCCGCGCCCGGGCGAGACGGTTGTGGACACGTGCGCAGGGTCGGGCGGCAAGGCGATGCATCTGGCCGCGTTGATGGAGAACCAGGGCCGCGTGATCGCCGCGGACATTGTCCCGGCGAAGCTCGCCGCCACCGCGCGTCACGCACAGCGGCTCGGCGTGACGATCGTCGAGGCGCGCCTCCTCGCCGCCGGGTCCCTGACCGACGTGCTGCCGGCGGGGGCCGATCGCGTCCTCGTGGATGCGCCGTGCTCCGGCCTGGGCGTACTCCGGCGCCGCCCGGAGATCAGGTGGCGGATTCAGCCCGAGCAGTTGTCCGTCCTCGCCGCCCGGCAGCGCGCCATCGTGGAGGATGCGTCCGCCGCGGTCCGCCCTGGGGGTCTCCTGGTGTTCTCGGTCTGCACGCTCGAGCCGGAGGAAGGTCCCGCCGTGGTCGCCGGGTTTCTCGACGCCCACCCCGAGTTCGATCCCGAGCCCATCGACGGGGCCGTCTTCGCTCCGGTGTCTCGCGCGCCGGGCCGCGCGTTTCTCTACCCGCATCTGCACGGCACCGACGGGTTCTTCGTCGCGGTGTGCCGGCGGAGACTATGATGGCGGCCCCCCCACAGGCCCTGCCCGACCTGCGGGGCAGACTGCTGCCCGAACTCGAAGCGCTCGCGCAACAGCTGGGCGCGCCGCGGTACCGCGGCCGACAGATCGCCCGATGGTTGTACGTGCATGGAGCGGACGCTGTGGAGGAGATGACGGATCTCCCGCACGCCTTACGCGAGCGCCTCTCGACGACGGCGCGGATCCACCGGCTCACGGTCCGCCGGACGCAGAACGCCCAAGATGGATCGGCCACGAAGCACCTCGTGGCGCTGGAGGACGGCCAGAGCGTCGAGTGCGTCCGCATGCGGTTCGATGACGGGCGGCGCAGCGCGTGCATCAGCACGCAGGCCGGATGCGCGATGGGGTGCGCGTTCTGCGCCACCGGATTGGGCGGGTTCGCGCGCAACCTCTCCGCCGGCGAGATCCTGGGGCAGTTCCTGCTGATCAAGGCGCACGGGCGGACGCGGATCTCACATGTGGTGTTCATGGGGATGGGCGAACCGCTGGCCAACTACGATGCCACGGTGAGGGCGGTGAGGATCCTGGCGGCCCCCTACGGGATGGGGATCGGGATGCGCCACATCACGGTGTCCACCGTCGGCCTCGCCCCGCAGATTCGGCGGCTCGCCGGGGAGCATCTGCAGATGACGTTGGCCGTGTCGTTGCACGCCCCGACCGACGAGCTGCGGGACCGGCTCGTCCCGATCAACCGCCGGTATCCGCTCGCGGAGCTGATGGCGGCGTGCCGCGACTACCATGCCGCGACCCGCCGCCGGGTGACGTTCGAGTACGTGCTGATCGACGGCCTGAACGACCACCCCGCGGAGGCGCGCGCCCTGGTACGCGTGACCGGTAATCTCCAGTGTCACATCAACGTGATTCCGCTCAATCCCGTGGCCGGCGTCCCGTTTGCCCGGCCGCCACTGGCCCGGGTGCGGGCGTTCGAAGCGGTGCTGCGGGACGCCGGCGTGCCCGTCACGGTGCGGATCGAGCGCGGCGGAGAGATCCAGGCGGCGTGCGGGCAGCTCCGGCTCGCCGATGGAGTGGGGCGCCCATCGCCGTGGACACCGGCCCCCGCTGCGCCGGTGGGCGCGCCCGTGCGCGGAGGACCGCGGTGAATGTGGGCGCCCGCGACACCCGCGTCTACCGGCCCCGAGAGGTGGGACCGCGGTTGCGCGTCCTCGGCGGTCCGCCGGGCGCGGCCGGCCGCGAGTTCGCGCTCGAGGGTCCGGTGGTGACCGTCGGGCGCCGAGCCGATCAAGACATCGTGCTGATCGATCCCAGCGTCAGCCGGTCGCACGCGCGGATCGAACTTGGGCCCGCAGGGGTGGCCATTCTCGACTTGGGGAGCACGAACGGGACGGTCGTCAACGGCCAGCGGCTGCGCGGATCGCGCGCGACGCTCCGGGGAGGCGAGCGCATCGAGATCGGCACCGTCGTGCTCGAGTTCCTCGCGCCGTCATGAGCGTGGAGCGACGCCGATGCCGGATCTAGTCGCCCATGCCGCGGGCCGCAGCGACAGGGGGCGCGTGCGCGAGGTGAACGAGGATCGCGTGCTCGTGCTCGATGACGTGGGCCATGGTGCGGCGCTCTACGCGGTTGCCGACGGGCTGGGGGGCCATGCGGGGGGAGATGTCGCGAGCACGCTCGCGGTCGAGACCCTCGAGACGCAGGTTCGCGTCCTCCTGGGGCAGCGCATCCCGCCGGAGGCGGCGCTCGTGGAAGCGTTACGGCGGACGAACGCCGCGATCTACGCCGGCGCCCAAGGCTCCGACCGGCCGGGTATGGCGACGACGTGTACGGCTGTGCTGCTGCGGGGGAGCGAGGCGATCGTGGCCCACGTCGGCGACAGTCGCGCGTACCTGCTGCGCGGGCCCCAGACGAGGCAGCTCACGATCGACCACTCCCTGGCCGGTGAGCTGGCGCGCCATGGCGAACTGGCGGACGGCGATGTACGGAACCACGCGCAGCGACACGTCCTCACGCGGGCGCTCGGGACCGCGCGCGAGGTCGAGATCGACTCGGCGTCCGAACCGCTGAGGCCCGGCGATGTCCTCGTGTTGACCACGGATGGCCTACACAACGCGGTGCCGGCGGATGAGATCGGACGCGTCGTGCGGTCGGCGCGGGAGCTGGACGAAGCCTGCGCGGTGTTGGTGGGGTTGGCGAATGCGCGGGGCGGTGTCGACAACGCCTCGGCGGTGGTCGTCCGCGTGTCGGCCGGCTGGCCGGGGCGCGCGCTCCGCGCCATGGCCCCGCTGGTGTTGGCCGCGTTCGTGGCCGGAGGGCTCGCGGCGTATCGCCTCGAGCACGCCTATTTCCTCGGGATCCGGGGGGATCGCGTCGCGGTGATGCGGGGGGTCCCCGGACGGGTCCTGGGGGTGTCGCTCTCGGGCGTGATGAAAATCACGCAGGTGCCGGTGACCCGGGTGCCCCCTGCGTACCGCGGCCCGCTGTCCCGGGGGATCCCGACACCAAGCCCGGAAGCGGCGGAGACCATCCTGCGCGGCCTCCTCTCGTCCGGAGCCCGATGATCGGCCGGGTGCTCGACGGCAAGTACGAGGTCGTGGGTCCCCTGGGCGAAGGCGGGATGGCGATGGTCTATCGCGGGCGGCGGCTCGCGGACGATCGTCAGGTGGCGATCAAGGTGTTGCGCGAGCAGTACGCTCATGACACCGCGTTCGTCGCCCGGTTCGAGCGCGAAGCCCAGGCGGTCGCCAGATTGTCCCATCCCCACATGGTCCAGGTATTCGATTATGGTCGGGACGCGGACGTCCACTTCATCGTGATGGAGTTTGTCGAGGGCGAGGATCTCAAGACCCTGCTGCGCCGGGCCGACGGGGTGCTGCCCGAGGAACGCGCCAAAGAGATCGGCGCCCAGGTCTGCGAAGCTCTTGCCTATGCCCACGCCCAAGGCATCGTGCATCGAGATATCAAACCACAGAACATCCTGCTCACTCGAAGCGGACAGGTGAAGGTCACCGATTTTGGCATCGCGCGGGCCTTGGCATCTGCTGCGATCACGGAAACCGGAACCGTCCTGGGGTCGGTCCAGTACCTTTCCCCGGAACAGGCCCGCGGGCTCGGCGTGGGGCAGAGCTCCGACCTGTACTCGCTCGGCGTCGTGCTGTTCGAGGTCGTGGCGGGACATCTGCCCTTCGACGGCGACAGCCCGATCACGATCGCGCTGAAGCACATCCACGAGCCTCCGCCGATCCCTCATCGGGACGGCCAGGCGGTGAGCCTCGAGATGGAACACATCATTCTCAAGGCGTTGGCCAAGGATCCCCTCGACCGGTACCAATCGGCCGAGCAGATGCGCGGGGATCTCACCGGGGAGACCACCCACTGGCGAGAAGCGCCGCCCCCCGGTGTCGACGACACCGCAGTCGTCCGCGGTGTCGTCGACACCGGTCGACGTGGGCGCGAGCAGGGGACACCCTGGATCCTCGGGCCGGTGATCGCGGTGGTGGTGGGGTTCCTCGTGCTCGGGTTCGCAGGTATGTTCGGCTGGCAGGCGCTCAGCGCATACATGAACGTGCCCGAGGTGCCGGTGCCCGACTTTGTCGGGAAAAGCCTCGCCGACGCACAGAGCCGTGCCAGACACGATCACTTGAACGTGCAGGTGGTCCAGCAGAACTACAGCCGGACCGTGCCGTCGGGATTCGTCCTGGGACAGGACCAGCCCGCCGGCAAGAGCGTCAAGGTCGACCGCGTCATCGGGCTGACCACGAGCCTGGGACCCGAGATGGTGAGGGTTCCGGACGTTCGCCGCCGGACGCTCCTGGATGCGCGATTCATGATCGAACAGGCCCGGCTTGTCGTGGGAGAGGTCCGTGAGGCGTATGACTCCGGCGTGGGGCCTGGGGTGATCCTCAGCCAGGATCCGGCCCCGGGAGCCTCCCTCGAGCGCGGCACCGCGGTCTACCTCCGCGTGAGCAAGGGGCCGGAGAGCCTCATCTTGCCTGACTTGGTCGGGCGGCCGCTCGACGATGCACGCCGGATGCTCGACGAACTCGGCGTGACCCTCCGGCGGGTCACCCAAGTGTCCAGGGCCGGCGTCCCCCCGGGGCAGGTCGTGGAGATGTCGCCTCCGGCGGGGACCCAGATCCGTCACGGCGATGCGGTGACTGTCTCGATCGAGGCCCCTCTCGGAGGCGGGGGCACGCCTCCGCCCCAGCCGATCGTGACGGGAACGCCGCCCGCTCCGGTCACGCCCTCGGATCCCAACAGGAAGCGGGCGCGCATCACCCTCGTCGTGCCCTCGGGTGCCTCGAAGCAGACCGTGAAGATCGTGGTGATCGATTCGCGGGGGGTGCACACCTTGTACGAGAAGGCGCACGCGCCCGGGGAGACCGTCAACGCCCAAGTCACCGGTTCGGGATACACCATCGTCCAGGTCTACCTCGACAACCGGTTGATCCAGGAGGTCCGGCCCTGAGCCGCCGGGGGACGGGCCCATCGGGATCGAACGCGGAGATCCAGATCGCGCCGTCCATCCTCGCCGCCGACTTCGGCAGGCTCGCGGAGGAGGTGACAGCGGCCGAGCGGGCGGGGGCTGAACGCATCCACATCGACGTGATGGACGGCCGGTTCGTCACGGAGATCACGATCGGCCCGCTCGTGACGCGCGCGATTCGACGGTCGACGTCCCTCCCTCTGGATGTCCACCTGATGATCGTCGAGCCGGAGCGCCACCTCGAGGCATTCGCCGCCGCCGGCGCGACGTCGGTCGCGGTCCACGTGGAGGCATGCCCGCATCTCTACCATGTGATCCAGCAGATCCGATCGCTCCGGCTCGGACCATCGGTGGCCATCAACCCCGCCACACCGCCGGAGGCGATCGAGTGGGTCCTCCCTTTTGTCGAGGGCGTGCTCGTAATGACCGTCGAGCCGGGCGCCGGCGGGCAGCCGTTCATTCCCGAGATGGTGGCGAAGATCGAGGCGTTGGCCGCGTTGCGGAGGGCGCGCGGCCTCCGGTTCGCGATCGCGGCGGACGGGGGGATCGGGCCTGCCACCGCCTCCGCGGTGGCCGCAGCCGGCGCGTCCGTCCTGGTCGCCGGTACCGCTGTGTTCGGGGCGTCCGTTGGGATCGGTCCGGCGATCGCCCGGCTCCGGGACTCGGTTCGATCGCCCGGGCGACGGCGGTGAGCGATCCGCTCGCGCACCTGATCACGCATCCGGAGTATCGCCTGCACCTGACGGCGCCCGGGCATCCCGAGCGCCCCGAGCGCCTTACCGCGATCGAGGCGCTGCTCCGCCGGACGCCGCTGTGGGATGCGGTCGGTCACGCGGAGCCGGCCCCAGTGGACGAGGAACTGCTCGAGCGCGTGCACACGCGATCGTACATCGCCCGGGTGCGTGAGACGGCCGCGTCGGGCGGCGGATACCTCGATCCCGATACGCCGGTCGCGCCGCCCTCCTACGCCGTGGCCCGCCGCGCCGCCGGGGGTGCCGCCCTCGCGGTCGACATCGTGGCGGACAAGGAGGGCGCCGTGACGTTCGCGCTGCTCCGTCCGCCGGGGCACCACGCCGGCGCCGCGGAGGGGAGGGGCTTCTGCCTCTTCAACAACGCCGCGCTCGCCGCGCGGCACGCCCTCGATACGCGCGGCGCGCGCCGCGTCTTCATCCTCGATTGGGACGTGCATCACGGCAACGGCACCCAGGAGATCTTCTACCGGGATCCCGCGGTCGTCTTCTGCTCGCTTCACCAAGAAGCGTGGTATCCGGGGACCGGGGCGCTCGAAGAAGCCGGGGAGGGGCCCGGCGAGGGCACGACGATCAACATTCCCTTGCCTGCCGGAGTGGGGGACGGCGGATATCTGCACGTGTTTGAGGAGGTCGTGCTTCCGCTCCTGCGCGCGGTCGCGCCGTCGCTCGTGGTGATCTCCGCCGGATTCGATGCGCACCACGCCGATCCGCTCGGCGGGATGATGCTGACGGCCCAGGGATTCGGCCGGCTGGCACGGCTCACGCGTGAGGCGGCGGGGAACACGCCGGTCGCCGCCGTGCTCGAGGGGGGGTACGACCTCAAGGCCCTGGCCTACTCGGTGGCCGCGACGCTCGAGGGGCTCACCGGAATCGAAACGCGCGCCGAGGAACCCTCCGTCGAGGTGCGGGAAGCGCCGTTCGCCGTTGCGGCCGCCCGCGCGCGCGCCGTCCGGCGGATCGCCGGCGAGTACTGGACGCTGTGATGCACGCCGGGCTCACCCGGCTCGCCGGTGCCGCTCGTGATAGTCCGCGATACCCTGCGCTGAGACTTCCAGATGCTCGGCCAGGACCTCCTGGATGGCGGGGGTCCAGGCCAAGCCC
Source organism: bacterium (assembly GCA_035703895.1). NCBI lineage: Bacteria > bacterium. Next base: position 51,602 of record DASSXJ010000172.1, read on the forward strand.
TGCGCCGCCACGTCATGCCGAACGTGCTCGGTCAGGCGTGCGTGGACCTGCGCGACATCGATCCCACCCAGCGCGACGAACGCTTCCACCTGCTCTTGGAGACGCAGGGCGAGCGCAGCGCAATCGTGCGGATAGCGGCCGAAGTGTGACAGGAGCACGATCTCCGGCGCAAGCTGGAGCATCAGGCGAGCCGACCGCCGCATCGCCTCGGGGTCGAACTGATTCGGCGCGGCATCCGGCAGCACGTAGTCGTCCGCGACGTCCACGAAGCGCCCGCCGAGTTCGTCTCCGGAGAAAAGACACCCAATCCCACCGTCGAGGATCATGTGCTGGTGCCGCGCATGGCCGGGTGCGTCGAAGAACCGCAACCGGTGCCCGCCGCCCAGGTCCAACTCGCCCCCGCCCTCGGGCACCAGCAGGCGCGTCTCCGGCACCGGCTCCGGCAGCCCAAAGTACGCCTCCAAGTTGTCGCCGAACACCGCGCGCGCACCTGCGACCAGTCGGCTGGGATCGACGAGGTGACGGGCGCCGTGGCGATGCACGACCACCTGCGCGGCCGGGAGATGGCGCAGCAGCGCGCCGGCGCCGCCGGCGTGGTCGAGGTGAATGTGCGTGACGATGACGTAGGCGAGATCGCGGGGCGCGACCCCGAGGTCCGCGAACGCCTGGAGCCAGACGTCGACGCTGCGGGCGGGCCCGGTCTCCACCACTGCGGGGCGCGGCGCGGCGATGAAGTATCCGGAGGTATGTCGCGGGAGGCCCCGGTCCCACAGGTCAACCGCGGACACGCCTGGGGCCACCGTTACGGGTGCCGCAGCCATGCGCTACGGGTGATTCAGCAGCCGGCCGAGGATCGCGTTCGCGGCCGAGTGGGGATCGACCGCACGGGTCTTGGCCCCCTCGAGGATCTCGCCGAGTCCCGTGTGTTCATCGAGTTTGGACCGCAGATGCACGGCCAAAGCCTGCTCGACAAGGTCCAGGACCTCGCGCTCAGCACGCCTGGCCCGGCGTGCCTCCAGCTCACCGGAGGCGCGGAGGTGGTCCAGGTGCCTGCGGGCGGCCTGCCAGAGTTCGTCAATCCCATGACCATCGCTCGCCGCCGTCTGCAGAATCGGCACCTCCCACGGCGACGACGCGGGGGCCAGCCGGTGCATCTCGCGCAGCTGGATCACGGTCTCCTTGGCGCCCGGGCGATCGGACTTGTTGACCACCAGCAGGTCGGCGATCTCCAGAATGCCGGCCTTGAGCATTTGAATCGAGTCGCCCAGGCCGGGTGCGGTCACGACCACGACGGTATCGGCCACGCGCATGATGTCGAGCTCGCTTTGCCCGACCCCGACGGTCTCGAGGAGCACGATGTCAAAGTCAAACGCATCGAGGAGGTAGGCGACATCGCGCGTAGCTGCCGCCAGGCCGCCCAGGTGATCGCGCGCCGCCATGCTCCGAATGAACACGCCGGGGTCCCCGCTGTGTCGAAGCATGCGAACTCGGTCGCCCAGGATCGCCCCCCGGCTGAAGGGGCTGGATGGGTCCACCGCCACGACGGCCGCCGTGCCGCCTTCGGCCCGGGCCATCACGATCAGGTGGTCCACCAGTGTGCTTTTGCCCACCCCGGGCGGTCCGGTGATGCCGAGCCGGTGCGCCCGGCCGGTCCGCGGCCAGATGCGCTGAACAATCGCCGCGGCGGCCGCGGGGTCATTCTCGATCTTGGTCACGAGCCGGCTCAACAGGCGGCGATTGCTGAAATCGATCGCGGGAACCCCCGACTCGTCGGCCGCACGAGTCACCCGCGGATCTAGCGGCACAGCCTCGCGTCCTGTACGCTTTCCTCGTAGAGCGGACGATTGTCCAGGACCCGCCTGGCCTTGAACTCGGTCCGGGGCAGGGTCCCGGGCGGTTCCAGCCTGACGATCGGCCGGATGCCGATCACCGACCGGAGGCGCGCGGCCACGCGCTCACGCAGGGCGTCGATGACGCCGGGGGCCCCCTCCGCCGCTCGGGCGCAGTCGTGACTGTACTCGACCCGCACGACGAGTTCGTCCATCGCCCGGTCCCGGCTGATGACCATCTGGAACTCCCCTCCCAAGCCTTCGACCGAACGCAGCACGTCCTCAATCGCACTGGGGTAGATATTGGCGCCGCGCACGATGCACATGTCGTCGACGCGCCCATAGATGCCACGGGGCAGGCGCGGATACGTTCGCCCGCACTCGCAGGGATCGTTCACCCAGCGAGTGAGGTCCCCCGACACCAGCCGGATCATGGGTTGGGACGTCCGCTCGAGATGCGTATAGACGGGCGTGCCTTCCCGTCCGTACGGGACGGGCTCGAAGCTGCGCGGGTCGCACACTTCACAGTACACGATATCCTGCCACAGATGCATGCCGCTACGGAACTCGCATTCCGCATTGGTCATCCAGGGCGTCATCTCGGCCATGCTGCCGCTGTCGAGGCAGGCCGCGCCATATGTGTCCTGGATCTTCTGCTTGGTCGCCGGGATGCCCGCCCCCGGCTCGCCGGAGAAGAACATGATCCGGAACCCGAAGTCCCGTGGATCGACATGCTCTCCTGCCGCGACCTCTGCAAGGTGGAGCGCATACGACGGTGTCCCATAGAAGGCGCTTGGTCGCGTGTCGAGGAGCCAGCGCACCGCCATGAGCGTCTGGCCTGAGAGGCCGGCCCCGAACGGGAAGCACGTCGCGCGGAGCCGCTCGCCGCCGGCGAGGGCTCCCCAGCTCCCGATGTAGAGGCTGAAAAACGAGGCGATAAAGATGGTGTGTTCGGGCCTGAGGCCCATGCCCCACATGATCCGGGCATGCGTGTCGGCGATGCGCCGCCAGTCGTCTCTCCCGATCAGGAACACGGTCGGCTTGCCCGTAGTGCCCGACGTGCCGTGGACGCGGGCGACGTCTGAACGCTCCACACACAGATAGCGGCCGAACGGCGGGTGCTCCGCCTGTTCGCGGCGGAGCTCGGCCTTGGTCACGACGGGGAAGCGATGCAGGTCCTCCAGCCGGAGGAGCCGGTCCGGATGGACGCCGGCAGCGGCCCACTTCTCATGGTAGAATGCCGACCGCTCCCACGCCCAGCGGACCACCGCCCGCAGCCGATGCAGAATGAGGGCGTCGCGCTCCGCGGGCGCCATGGTCTCCCGCCGCGGACACCAGTGCCGCTGCCGCGCGTCAGGAAGATAGCGTTCATCGTAGACAGGCGGCCAGCCGTCAGCCGGGTCCAAGGGAGGCTCCCGGGCGCGGCCGGCGCAACTCGCGGCGGATCCAGTCCACGATCTCGTCCGTCGCCGTGTCCTGGTCAAAGACCGCTGCTGCTCCCAGGTCGCGGAGCTTTTGGCGATCCGGGATCGGGATCACCCCTCCGACCAGCACCTTGATGTCCTGGGCGTCGTTGGCCCTGAGGTTCTCGAGGAGCGGTGGGACGAGTGTCATGTGGGCGCCGGAGAGAATGCTCACCCCGATCAGATCCACATCCTCCTGCACGGCCGCCTCGACCACTTCTTCCGGAGTGCGGTGGAGGCCGGTGTAGATGACCTCGAAGCCCGCGTCGCGGAGGGCCCGCGCCACGACCTTCACACCCCGGTCGTGCCCGTCGAGTCCTACCTTGGCCATGAGGATCCGCACGCGTGCTTCGGTCATGATGACGTCCCGGCCCTCAGAAGACCGGCTGCTCCACGTACCTCCCAAACACCCCGCGGAGGGCGGTGACGATCTCCCCCGCCGTGACGTAGGCTTTGACCGCGTCGATGGTGGGCGGGATGAGGTTCTGATCGGAGCGCGCGGCAGCGGTCAGCGCCGCCAGGCATCGTTCAACCTGTTTGGCATCCCGCTCCCGCCGGATCCGCGCGAGCCGCTGCTTCTGGCGCTCCTCTACGTCTGGGGCCACCTCGTGCAGCACGAACGGAATCGATGTAGCCTCGCGGTCCACATGCGTGTTGACGCCCACCACCGCGAGATCCCCGCGTTCCTTGCGCCGCTGGTACCGGTAGGCCGACTCGGCCAGCTCGGCCTGAAAGAAATTCTGTTGGGCCGCTGCGACTGCCCCCCCGAGTTCGTCGATCCGCTTGATGTAGGCCCAGATCCTTTCCTCGATCTCGTTGGTGAGCGCCTCGACGCAGTAGCTTCCGGCCAGCGGGTCGATGGTGTTGGCCGCTCCCGTTTCCTCGAGCAGAATCTGCTGCGTGCGCAGCGCCACCTGCATGGCGAGTTCTGAAGGGATGGCGAGGGCCTCATCCATGCCGTTGGTGTGCAGGCTCTGGGCGCCGCCCAAGACCGCCGAGAGCGCCTGGAGCGTTGTGCGCGCAATGTTATTCAGCGGCTCTTTCGCCGTCAGGCTGCTGCCGGCCGTCTGGCAGTGGAAGCGAAGCCGCATCGACTCCGGTTTTCGCGCTCCGAAGCGCTCGCGCACGATCCTGGCCCAGACCCGCCGGGCCGCCCGGAACTTCGCGACCTCTTCGAAAAAGTCGCGCTCCGCGATGAAGTAGAAAGCCAGGCGGGGCGCAAACTCATCGACGGCCAGGCCCTTCCCGCACACGTCCTGGAGGTAGGCGATGCCATTGGCCAGCGTAAAGGCGGCTTCCTGGATGGCGGTGGCCCCGGCCTCGCGAATGTGATACCCGCTGATGTTGATCGGGTTGTAGTGGGGCAGGTGCTGCACGCTGTAGATGATCAAGTCCCGCACGATGCGCATGCCGGCCGGGATAGGGTACAGCCATTCCTTTTGCGCGATGTACTCTTTCAAGATGTCGGCCTGCACCGTGCCCGAGAGCTTGTCCCGGGACACGCCGCGCCGTTCGGCGACCGCGACGTACATCGCGAAGAGAATCCAGGCCGTGGGATTGATGGTCATGGACACGCTGGTCGCGCCGATATCGATCCCCTCGAGGATCTCATCGAGGTCGTCGACGGTGTCGACCGCGACGCCTTCCCGGCCTACCTCCCCGCGCGCGCGAGGATCGTCGGAGTCATAGCCCATCAGGGTTGGCATATCGAAGTCGATAGAAATGCCGGTCTGGCCCTGCGCGATGAGATACTTGAGCCGGGCGTTGGTGTCGCGGGCGGTTCCGAACCCGGCGATCTGTCGCATCGTCCACGGTCGGGATCGGTACATCGTCGGGTAAGGTCCGCGGGTGAACGGGTAGCGGCCGGGGAACCCGAGGTCCGCGACGTAATCGAGGCCGGCGATATCGTCAGGGCCGTAGATCCGCTCGACCGGGAGCCCCGAGAGGGTTTCGAAGCGCTCGCGGCGCTCCGGCAGCCGCGTGAGCGAGGGGCCCAGATCAGTGGCAGCCCAGTCGTCCTTGGGGGTGGGCACCAAGCACCTCCTAGGCGATCTGCCCGCGCGTGGCGATCAGCCGCCGCCGGCTCCGCCCAAGCCCGCCACGACGCGCGCCAGCACGGAGTAGTCCTTTTCCCCGAGCCCCTGGTTCATGGCGACTTGGTAGAGCTGCGCGGCCAGCGCGCCCCCGGCGAGCGGCATCCCGGCCGATCGTCCGGTCTCCATCACGATGCCCATGTCCTTGTGGTACAGGCGGGTCCGAAACCCCGGCTCAAAATTTTGGTCGAGCATCCGCTGCCCGTGCAGCTCCAAGACGCGGCTCTGCGCGAATCCCCCCAGGAGGGCGGCCCGGACTTTGGCGGGATCGACCCCGGCCTTGCGCGCGAGCGTCAACGCCTCGGCGACGCCGAGGAGGGTGAGCGAGAGCACGAGCTGGTTGCAGGCCTTCGTGACCTGCCCCGCTCCGATGTCGCCCAGGTGCACGATCGCCTTGCCCATCTTCTGGAACACCGGCAGCACCCGTTCGAACACCTCTGGCTTCCCGCCTACCATGATGGAGAGCGTCGCGTCGACCGCCCCTTTTTCGCCCCCGGAGACGGGGGCGTCGAGCATCTCCACCCCGCGTTCCCGAAGTTGGTGCGCGATCTCGCGGGTCGCTACCGGCGAGATGGTGCTCATGTCGACCACGACGCTGCCGCGCCTCACGCCGTGAAGTACGCCCTCGGGTCCGAGGATCACGTCCAAGACGTCCGGAGTGTCCGCGACCATCGTGATCGTGATGTCGCTCCGCGCGGCCACGTCCTTGGGGGATTCGCCGGGGGTCGCCCCGCGCTCGACCAGCGGCGTCATCTTGCTCCGCGTGCGGTTCCACACCGTCACCGCGTAGCCGGTATCCGCCAGATGCCCGGCCATCGGGCGTCCCATGATCCCCAGGCCGATGAAACCGATACGCTCGCTCACCTGTCGCTCACCTCCAGAGCCGTGTCAGTCGGTCCACCCCGCCGCCTGGGCCCGGGCTTCGCGGTCGGCGTCCAGGATCGCATCGAGCGAGGTGGCCGGACGGGGGGTATGACGGTCGAGGACTTTCCGGACGTTCCGGGCGATGTCGGGGAACCGCAACCGTCCCTCCAGGAACAGCCGGACGGACACCTCATTCGCCGCGTTGAGGGCGGCCGGGGCGGTGCCGCCCATGTCCAGCGCCGTCCGCGCGTACCCCAAGCAGGGAAACCGGATCGGATCCGGGGCTTCGAAGGCCAGGTTTCCGGCAGTACGCAGGTCCAGCCGCACTCCCGTCCCGGGCAGCCGGCGGGGAAAGGTCAGCGCGTACTGGATCGGCAGATGCATGTCGGCCGCGCCGAGTTGGGCCAGGAAGGAGCCGTCGACGAACTCGACCAGCGAGTGCACCACGCTTTGAGGGTGGATCACGACCTCGATCCGGTCCGTGGGGACGGTGAAGAGCCAGTGCGCCTCGATCACCTCGAGTCCTTTGTTCATTAGCGTGGCGGAGTCGATGGTCACTTTCGGCCCCATCTTCCATGTGGGGTGCCGCAGCGCATCCGCCGGGGTGACCGAGTCTAAGGCCGCGACGTTCAGGCGGAGGAAGGGCCCGCCGGACGCGGTGAGCCACAGGCGCGCCACCGCCTCAGCTCGCTGGCCGGCGAGACACTGAAAGATCGCCGAGTGCTCGCTGTCCACCGGCAGAATCCGCCGTCCCGCCCGCGAGGCAGCCTGGGTGACCAGGGCCCCGCCCGCGACCAGCACCTCTTTGGTGGCGAGGGCGATGTCCTTGCCCCCCGACAGGGCGGCGAGCGTGGGGGCAAGCCCGGCCGCGCCGACCACCCCGACGAGGACGAGATCCGCCGTGGTTCCCGCGGCAAGATCGGCCAACCCTTCCGGGCCGGCCAGTACGTCTCCCCGCCAATCGGGAACGAGGTCCCGAAATGTGCGGGCGCTCTCGTGGGAGTCGATCGCGACGGCTTCCGGACGGACCGCGCGCACCTGTTCGGCAAAGAGCGCCAGGTTGGACCGCGCGGACATGCCCGCCACAGAGACCTCACCGTTGAGGCGGCCGATGACGTCCAAGGCCGTCCGGCCGATCGATCCGGTCGACCCGAGGACGGTAACGCGGCGCATCACGCCGTTTGGCACCCCACTATTATGCACCATGTCGGCCGATTTTGCTTGCGCTCCAATGCTTCACACAGACTTGACCGAGCCTTCACGCCTCTTTGACGCCACCCGAGTAAAATCTATGGGGGGGCGCGTCTGATCTCGCTTTGCCCGCCGCAACGCAGGGAACCACAAGGGAGGTGTGGTATGAATGACCGTCGGCATGAATGGTAAGCGTAGTACCCCGCCACCCACAGCATCCTCAGCCCCCGTAGAGCAACGATACGGACTTCTCGAAGAGCTGGCCAGTACCATCCTCGAGTCGGCCAAGGCCCTGGCAGAGACACTGGAAGGACGAATCCCGTCGCCCCAGGCGTGGTCGATGATCCGCGATCTCGAGCACAAAGGCGACGCCATCGCCCGGGATCTCTTTGAGGCGATCACCGCCTCGCCCCCCGCGCCCATCCCCACCGAAGCCGTGCAGGCCCTGACGGGGTATCTCGACGATGTCCTCGACGCGATCGAGGCGGCGGCCGCGCGTCTGGCGATCCACCGCATCAAGCGGGCGATCCCAACCGCTCGGGCGATGGGCCGGATCGTGCTCGAGTCGGCGCAGGAGTTAAAACGGGCGATCGCGCAGCTGCGCGGCATGCACGACGTCTTCCCGCACACCCGCGCACTCCACTTGTTGGAAAACCGCGGGGACGACCTGCTCCGCGAGGCGATCGAGCAGTTGTTCGCGGGGCGGGCCACCGCCAAAGAGATCATTAAGTGGAAGGACATCTTGGAGAACCTCGAGGCCAGCACAGACCGGTGCGAGGATATCGCCAACATCTTGGAGACCATCGTTGTCCAGGCCGGCGCCGAGGATAAGCTCATCGCCCAAGGGCTCGTGATGGACGTCGAGGATCACAAGGTGAGCGTGGCGGGGGACGAGGTCCCCTTGTCCAGCAAAGAGTTCGATCTCCTCCACCTGCTCCTGCGCCATCTGGGAAAGATCGTGCGCCGCGAACGGCTGCTGCAGGATGTCTGGGGGGACGACTACTTCGGCGATACCCGCACGCTCGACACCCACATCGCCTGGCTGCGGAAAAAGGTGGAGGCAAAGGGCGGGGTGCGCATCACCGCGGTGCGCGGGGTCGGGTATCGCCTCGATCCACGGGCGTGATTTTGCGTATTCTTCACTGACCCTTCACTCGGCAGCCCCTTCTGTGTCCATAGGATGGAAGCATGGATCTGCAGGTGTGCCTGCACCGCGCGAACGGACGGACCCGGGCGGGATCAGGAGCCGCTCGGCCCCCCGAGCCCCCGGCCCCTCTCACGGCACGCGAGCTCGAGGTCCTGAGTGGCCTCGCCGCGGGACTCAGCGACCGGGAGGTCGCCCTCCGGGTGATGCTCTTCGAACCGGCCCTCCGGGCGACGCTGCGATCGATCTACCAAAAGCTGGGCGTTCACACGAGGCACGAGGCCGTAGCCTGCGTGGCCAGGTACCGGAGCGACTCGTAACGTGGAGACCTCGGCTCGGATCCCCATGGCGCGCAGGAAGCGGATCGCGCTGATCGCGCACGATAACAAGAAGGCCGATCTCCTCGAGTGGATCGCGTTCAACAAAGGCCTGCTGGCCCGGCACGAGTTGTACGCGACGCACACGACGGGGCGGCTCGTTGCCGAGAGCCTCGGCCTTACCGTGGTGGAGTTTCGCAGCGGTCCGCTGGGTGGCGATCAGCAGATCGGCGCCCGGATCGTGGACGGCGCGCTCGATTTCCTGATCTTCTTTTGGGACCCACTCGAACCCCACCCCCATGACCCCGACGTGCGCGCGTTGCTGCGCGTAGCGGTTGTATGGAACATCCCGGTCGCGTGCAACCGCGCGTCGGCGGATTTCATGATCTCCTCGCCGCTGATGGACGACGCCTACCAGCGCCTGGTCCCGCCGTACGATGGGACTCCCGAAATCGCGCCCTCGCCCCCACTGATCCCGGTCGACGTATAACACCCTTAACACTCTTTTAACGCTGGCTTGACCGACCCATCGCATATCGATTTTCCCTGTAAGGTAGCGTGGAAGGTGCGTTCAGAATACAGAGGGATGGGACGCGTATCTCCCTCTCGAGGAGGGGTAGTATGAATATCGCTCTACGGCGGCGGTTACTCGTGGGGCTGGTTCTCTGCGGGCTGCTGCTTGGCCTCACCGGCCTGGGGATGGGGACCACCGGCGCAGGCGCCGCCGGCCTCGTCACCCTGAACGGCGCGGGCGCCACATTCCCGTACCCGCTCTACTCGAGGTGGTTTGCGGAATACAACCGCGCGCACCCCGACGTCCGGATCAACTACCAATCGATCGGGAGCGGCGGCGGCATCGCGCAGGTCCAGAAGGGCACCGTGGACTTTGGGGCCTCCGACGCCCCGCTCTCGGACGCGCAGCTCAAGGATATGGGACGGCCGGTCGTGCTGATCCCGACGGTCGCCGGGGCGGTCGCGATGACCTACAATCTCCCCGGCATCGGGACGGGGGTCAGGCTCACCTCGGAAAACGTCGTCGACATCTTCATGGGCCAGATCGCCAAGTGGAACGACCCGAAGATCCTGGCCAATAACCCCGCGATGAAGCTGCCGGATATGCCGGTCACGGTCGTGCATCGCTCGGACGGGAGCGGCACGACGTTCATCTTCACCTCGTTCCTGTCGGAGGTCAGCAAGGCCTGGTCGGACAAGGTTGGACGGAGCACGTCGGTGGAGTGGCCGACCGGGATCGGCGGCAAGGGGAACGAGGGCGTCGCCGGTGCCGTCAAGCAGACGCCCGGCGCTATCGGGTATGTCGAGCTGGCATATGTCGTGCAAAACCAACTCACCTACGCCGTCCTGAAGAATCGTGACGGGACATGGGTGGCGCCTTCGCTGTCGTCGACCACCGCGGCGGCGGCCGGCGGGGC
>DASSXJ010000173.1 GCA_035703895.1 bacterium
CCCTCGTAGTCCGGGCCGAACATGAAGTGGTAGACTACCAGCTGCGAGCGGCCGTCGAACAGCTCACGTAGCGTCTTCGGTCCGTGCTCGGTCTGGAATGTGTACTGCTTCTCGACCGGCACCCATGGAAGCTCCCGGCGCCGCTGCGCCAGCTCGTCGCTACGCCGCGTGAGCTCCTTCTCGGCTTCGAGCAGCTTGAGCCGGGCGGCGAGCCACTCTTCACGCGTTCCGACCCGATGACGTGAAGGAGGCGTACCTCGGTGTTGAAACGAGTGCAGGCGATCTGTGTTTGGTCGGGCTATCTTGTGGTGGGACATCGTTACTCACCTCCGTCTCACACATCATCCTAAATTACGCCGCGCTTTCTGGCACGAAAACTGCGAACTGGCGCTCGAGCGCCTTAGCGACGCCATTGCGCCAGCCTTCCGCCGCGGACTGGGACGCGGGATCGGGAAAGATATCCTCCTCCCCGTTCTCCAACCCGTCGAAGATGCCCGCCGCGGTAGACTCAGGCGGGGCCTTCGGGATATCGAAGCCCCGGGTCATATCGGTGTCGGTGGGGCCGATGATGGCGGCATGTACCGTGACACCCTGACCGGCCAAGAGCGCCCTCAGCGACTGTGTCATGTTGAGCGCAGCCGCCTTCGACATGGAGTAGCCAGAGATAAGCGGCAAGGGCGCGAGCGCTGCCAGGGACACGTTGTTGACGATGGCCCCTTTGGAGCGCCGCAGTAGCGGCAGAAAAGCGCGCGTTACGTTGAACACTCCGAAGAGGTTGACGGCCAGGTGCTGCGCGATGACGTCGGGATTGCTCAGATCGTCGTAGATGGCGACGCCTGCATTGTTGATGAGGATGTCGAGAGATGCGACCTCGTGGGCCGCTTGCCGGATCTGCGAAGCTCTGGTCACGTCCAGCGTGAGGGCCGTCACGCGTTTGTCGGCGTATTGCAGCGGGCTGCGCGTCCCCGCGTAGACCCTCTTCGCCCCACGCCTCAGCGCCTCATCGACGAGCGCCCGGCCGATGCCGCGGCTGGCGCCGGTGATCAAGACTGTTTTCCCCGCAACGTTCATATCGTTTCCCTCCCTCTTTCGTAGTCCGCACCTAGGACCCCCAGATCCGACGGGCCTGCGGATGTGCCGTCACAGATATTGACCGCAAGCGCACCTCAAACTCATCGGTCCGCTGCGCGAGAGCTCATCGGCCCTTTTCGAATGCGGTCAACAGCCCCGGATCCAGACCGCTCTCAGGACCGATGAGTTTTGGCGCGGTTCGGGATTTAATAGGATAAAGGCGCTTCGGCGCAATCAGAAATCCTGAGAGGAGATGACTCAAATGCCAGTAATCCACACGGTTCGGATACCCAGCGAGCAAGTGCCAGGTGTCTATCGCCTCCGCGTCGGGGATATCGTCGTTACGGCACTCAGCGATGGGTATTTTGAGGCTGGTCTCGACGTGCTGCTGAATGTCTCCACGCCGGAGGCTCAACGCCTGCTCGAGCTCGCGGGTCGGCCGCCGAGAGCGCGAGCTCCGATCAACGCGTTCGCGATCCATGCGGGAGGACGGCTCGCGTTGATCGACGCCGGGGCGGGATCGACACTTGGTCCGACGGCAGGGCGGCTATCAGCCAATCTCGCGGCCGCCGGCATTCATCCTAACGAAATTGACACGGTGCTCCTGACCCACATGCATTCCGACCATTCCGCGGGATTGATCGACCCGTCCGGCGTGCCGGTCTTCCAAGGAGCGGAACTGCATTTGCACAAAGACGAGGCGGCCTATTGGCAGGACGACACCGCGGTGAGCCGGGCGCCCGAGCCGGTTCGCCCGTTCTTCCAAGCGGCGCGCAGCCAACTCGAGGCCTACCGCGATCGGCTTCGCCCGTTACTGCCGGGCGAGGTGTTCCCTGGCGTCACGTGGATGCCGATGCCCGGGCATACCCCCGGCCACACCGGTTATCTCATTGCATCCGGTGGCGCCTCGCTCCTGATTTGGGGCGATATTATCCACATTCAGGACGTGCAGATCCCGCGGCCGGAAACCGGGTTCTTCGTCGATACCGATCCCGCCGCCGCTGCCGCCACGCGACGTCGTGTTCTCGATATGGTCGCCGCCGACCGGCTCCTTGTGGGCGGCATGCATGTCCATTTCCCCGGGTTTGCCCGCGTCGTTCGCGATGGCACGAGGTTTCAAATGGTGCGGGATGTCTGGGCGGATGATCTTTAACTCGTGCGCGCGAGCGGGGATCACCTGGACTGTGTGGACATGCGTCAACAGCTCGGATCCAGACCGCTCTCAGGACCGATGAGTTTTGGCGCGGTTCGGGATTTAATAGGATAAAGGCGCTTCGGCGCAATCAGAAATCCTGAGAGGAGATGACTCAAATGCCAGTTGCGTATATAGATGTTCCGCCGGGCATCCGCATCGATGCAAAAAAGAAGTTGGTGAAAGAGGTCTTCGTCACGCTCGACGAAGCGTACGGTGTTCCCGACACTCGGAGCTTCCTTCGCGAATGGCCGCTCGAGCAAGTGAGCCAGGACGGGCGGCTCGATTCCGCGCCGGCACACCACCGGCATCCGGCCTCTCGCGGAGAGTGCACTGAACCACGAATGGCCCGCTTCCTGAGCGGGAGAAGACTCGGTTGTGGGAGGGCGGAACATGTTGCTTGAGAGCAAGACTGCCGTCATCTACGGAGCCGGAGGAGCAATCGGCGGCGCGGTCGCCCGTGCATTCGCCCGCGAAGGGGCGCGGGTGTTTCTCGCCGGGCGCAGGCTCTCAACCGTCAACGTCGTCGTCGAGCAGATCTCTGGCGCGGGCGGAAAGGTCGAAGCGGAACAGGTCGACGCTCTCGATGAACAGGCCGTCGAGAAGCACATCGCCGCGGTCGTTAAGAAGGCCGGGAAAATCGACATCTCATTCAACGCGATCGGGATTCCTGCGGCGGAGGTCGCTCGCCAGGGCATGCAGGGTATCCCTTTCACCGAGCTCCCGGTGGAGGCGTTCTCTCTCCCCCTCACCACCTATCCGCGGGCTCACTTCGTGACCGCCAAGGCTGCGGCGCGGCACATGGTCGAGCAGCGATCCGGCGTGATCTTGATGCACACGCCGGAGCCGGCGCGTCTCGGCGTACCACTCGTTGGGGGCATGGGGCCAGCATGGGCGGCGGTGGAGTCCCTGTGTCGCAATCTTTCCGCCGAAGTCGCATCGTCCGGCGTCCGCGTCGTGTGCTTGCGCTCGACCGGACTCCCAGAGACCCCTACGATCGGCATCGTCTTCGGAATTCACGCCAAGGTGCTGGGGATCACGCCGAAGCAGTTCCAAGAGTTGCTGGAAAGCCGGAGTCACACGCGGCGCTCGACCACGCTGGCGCAGTTGACGGGCGCGGCGGTCCTCATGGCCTCCGATCTGGCCGACGGCATGACCGGAACCGTCGCGAACCTGACCGGCGGAGAAGTGGTCGATTAGGACGCATCGGGGCATCGTTTGACCAACGAGGCACAGACGCCGGCGCCACAGATTTCGCGAAGAATGAGCCGTATCCGCCTAATGGAGGAACCGCATGAGGAAGACCGTGGTCGTCACGTACAAGACCAAACCCGAGGCAGCCGATGAAAACGAGCGTCTGGTCAAGAGGGTGTATGCCC
>DASSXJ010000174.1 GCA_035703895.1 bacterium
ACTACGATGCGCTGCGGGATCGGGTCATCTTCCCCATTCACGACCTTCAGGGCCGCCCCGTCGCGTTTGGCGGGCGCGTGCTCGCGGAGGGGACGCCGAAGTACCTCAATACTCGGGAGACGTCGCTGTTCGTCAAGGGGAGGATGCTGTACGCACTCGGGGATGCCCGGGACGCGGTTCGTGAAACCGGGGAGGCTGTCGTGGTTGAAGGATACATGGACGCGCTCACCTGTCACCAATACGGGGTCACGAACGCGGTCGCCTCTCTCGGGACCGCCCTGACGCTCGACCAGGTGCTCCTGCTGAAGCGGTTCACCCCGCGCGCCGTCCTCGTCTACGATTCCGATGCGGCGGGGATCGGGGCCGCGGAGCGTGGCCTCGATGTCTTCGATCAGGCAGAACTCCCAGTCCGTGTAGTCGTGCTGCCGGGCCAATCCGATCCCGACGCCTTCCTTCGGCGAGAGGGGGCGGAGGCGTTCCGCCGGGCGTGCGCCGCGGCCCTCCCGATCTTCGAGTATAGGTTGGCCGCGGCCCAGCAGCGGTACGACAGCAAAACCGTGGAAGGAAAGGTAGGAATTGTTAACGAATTGGGACAGTTAATCATATCAGGAAGCAATCCCGTACGCCAGGGGGAATATGTCCGCCTCCTCGCAGACCGGCTGGGTGTGCGGGAGGAGGCCATCCGTGGTCAATTGGGGCGGCTCCGACGGGAGCGGCCGGGGGGGAGGGGCCTCCCGGCTGAGTTGCCGCCGGTGCCGGGGGTAGGTGCTCGGGTTCTCACAGAACGCGAGCTTCTTCATCTCCTCGTAGTCAACCCGGCCGTGCGAGAGTCCCTTCGGGGGACCATCTTTCCGGAGGCGTTCATCGAGCCCGATCATCGCGAGCTTGCGGCGGCCCTACTGGCCGACGGCGAGGAGGCGAGTGAGCCGGGGAGGCTGCGCGAGCGGCTGCGGAGCGCGACGGCCGTCTCGCTGCTGAGCCGATTGTTGATGGCCGAGCCGCACGCGAGGGATCCCGTGCGGGCGGCGGATGCGTGCGTGCGGAGGATCCGGGGGATCGATTTGGAAGAGCGTATTGACGGGTTGATGGGCGCGCTCCGGGATGCCGATCGCGCGCGGGACCTGAAGCGCATCGAAGAGTTGCAGGGCGAGTTGCAAAAACTGCAGGCGCAGAAACAAGGAGTTGGACATTAGTGGCAAAGGCTCGTAAGGGACAATCAACCGCCGCGTCAGAGGCGACGCTGTCGAAGCGAAGGGCGGAGGCCGAGAAGATGCTCAGCACCCTTTCGGCCGATCTGCGCACGCTCGTCGAGCAGAGCCGCAAGCGGGGGTACGTGACCTATGACGAGATCCAGGAAGCGGTCCCCGAGGTGGAAACGAACCTCGACGAGTACGACCGCATCTACGGGATGCTCGCCGATCTCGACATCAAGGTGGTCGATGATCCGAAGGAGGCCGAGAAGCGGGCCGACGACGAGGAAGAGCCCGAGGCCGTGCTCGAGCCGTTGGAAGGCGTCAGTATCGACGATCCGGTCCGAATGTACCTCAAGGAGATCGGCAAAGTCCCCCTCCTCAACTCCGCCGAGGAGATCAAACTCGCCAAGCGGATGGAGCGGGGGGACGAGGACGCGAAGCGGCGGCTGATCGAAGCGAACCTGCGATTGGTCGTGAGCATCGCGAAGAAGTACGTCGGTCGTGGCATGCTGTTCTTGGACCTCATTCAGGAAGGTAACCTCGGGCTGATCCGCGCCGTCGAGAAGTTCGACTGGCGCAAGGGGTACAAGTTCAGCACGTATGCCACGTGGTGGATCCGTCAGGCGATCACCCGGGCGCTTGCCGATCAGGCGCGCACCATCCGGATCCCCGTCCACATGGTCGAGACGATCAACAAGCTGATCCGGATCTCCCGCCAGTTGCTCCAGGAGCTCGGGAGGGAACCGACTCCCGAGGAGATCGGTCAGGTCATGAAGATGCCGACCGAGCGGGTGCGAGAGATCATCAAGATCGCACAAGAACCGATCTCGCTGGAAACCCCGATCGGGGAGGAAGAAGACAGCCACCTGGGGGATTTCATCGAGGACCAGGACGCGCTGGCGCCGGCCGAGGCCGCCTCGTTCACGATGCTCAAGGAGCAGCTCGAGGGCGTCCTCGAGACCCTCACCCCGCGCGAGCGGAAGGTGCTCAAGCTGCGATTCGGGCTCGACGACGGCCGCCCCCGCACCCTGGAGGAAGTGGGCCAGGAGTTCGGGGTGACCCGGGAACGCATCCGCCAGATCGAGGCGAAGGCCCTGCGCAAGCTTCGCCATCCCAGCCGCAGCAAGCGGCTCAAAGACTTCATCGAGTAGCGGCTGGTCCCTCACCCCTGGTAGAACGCACCCAGGATCGTCCCGAACACGATGTGCGCAGAGAAGACCGAAAGCGGGGTGCGGGTTCCGTAGTGGAGGGCCAGGAAGCCGGGCGGCTCGAGCTGCCGCATGACGGTGGGGCCCTGGGCCTCGGTGGCCATGCGGGGGTGGAGGCCCGGTAGGAGCCGCATCCCGACCGTGAGGACAAACGCGGCGTGCACGAGGCCGATGAGGGCCCCGCGCCACCATGTGGCATACCCCCAGGCATAGAAGGCCGCGATATACACCAGCGAAAAGACCCAGCCGTTCACGAGATGCACGATGAATCCGAGGAGCTTGGCACGATCCCGATCGGGGGTGAACATCGTGCCGAGCATGTAGGGGATATCTATCCGGGTGAGCCCCATGCCCTGGCTTGCGGTCATCGCCGTGGTCAGCACGACCGTGCCGACGAACCCCCACAGGGCCCAACTCCCCCAGTTCATCGGCGCGTTGGTGAGTCTGGGCGGGGGGACCTCGTGGAGTCCCGGCCCGAGAGGCGGTCCTGGAGCGAGAGGGCGGCGTTGATGAGCCCGACATGGGTGAACGCCTGAGGGAAGTTCCCTAGCGCGTCGCCGGTGGCCGGATCGATCTCCTCGGCGAAGAGACCGACATCGTTGGCAAACGTGAGAAGGTGCTCGAAGGTCGCCTTGGCTTCCTCCGCGGTCCCGCCACCCATGGCGAGATACTCGGCTCCCCAGAACCCGCAGATGCCGAATGCGCCCTCGCCTGGGGACTCGCCGGTGCGGTACCGGTACAGGAGGCCGTTCCCCGCGCCCAGGTGCTCCTGAATCCGCGCAAACGTCCGGGTCATCCGCCATGAGGCGGCATCCTCGAACCCGTACCAGGGCATCAGCAGGAGGCTCGCGTCGAGCTCGTCGCCATCGAGACGCCCCACATAGCTCTCGAGCCGGGGATTCCACGCGCGATCTTCTACTTGCCTGCGGATCTCATCGCGATTGCGTTCGAACAGCGCGACCGGCGCCCTCCGCAAATGTCCCCTGGCGTGGAGCGCCACCAGACGATCGAGCGCGGTCCAGCACAGCACGCGCGAGTGCGTATGATGGGCTTTGCCCGATCGCGGCTCCCAGATTCCTTCGTCGGGTTGCTGCCAGGTGCGACACACGTACGTTCCGAACGCGGAGAGCATCCGCTCGGTGTCCCGGTTGAGGGCGGCACCGCCGCGGATCAGCTGAGTGACGGCGTCGATGACTTCTCCATACACGTCGAGCTGCAGTTGCGCGATCGCCGCGTTGCCGACGCGGACCGGACGCGATCCCCCGTACCCGGCCAGATGGTCGAGCGCGCGCTCCGCCGGCGGAGGCATGCCGTAGACATCGTAGAGCACGCGGAGCGTGGGGCGGGTCAGAGCCGTCGTGTGCAACAACCAGTTCGCAAAGGCCTGGGCCTCTTCCGTGTACCCCAATCCAAGGAACGCGCGTAACGTCAACGACGCATCACGCAGCCAGCAGAAGCGGTAGTCCCAATTGAGATCACCACCTACCCGCTCGGGCAGCGCGGTCGTCGGCGCCGCGACGATCGCTCCCGACGGCGCGTACACGAGGAGCCTCAGGGCGAGTGCGCTTCGGATGACGGCATCACGGCCCGGGCCGTGGTACGTCAGCCGTGAGGCCCATGCGTTCCACCACGCGGTGGATCGTGCGATGGCCTCTCGGGTCCACTCGCCCAGAGGCGGGAAGACCGCCGGCCATTCGTCCTCAAAGATGAGGGAGAAACATCGGACGTCTCCGGCGCGGAGCCGAAACCTGCTCTGAATCTGGTTGTCCTCGCGGAATTCGACCGGGACGTCGCTTTGTAAAACTAAAAGCCCGGCGTCCGTTTCGATGCGCGTCCCCAATTTCCCGGCCTGCCGCAGCCGCGCGCGCCCACGCCCGTACTGCGGGCGTGGGGTGAAGGTCATCTCCAGTTCGAGTTCGCCTCGCTCCACCTCCACCATTCGAAGGATCTGATGGTCGGGAAGGAGGAGCTTCCGCTTGTCGTCTTCGGAGGCCACCGGCATCGCGTCGGTCAGCCGCATGGTGCCGGTGGCCGTCTCAAATTGCAT
>DASSXJ010000175.1 GCA_035703895.1 bacterium
TCCACCTTTTCGATGCGCCCGGGCTGGTTGACCCCCGCCTGCCACCAGTCGATCGCGGACAACGGCACCCCGTATTGGTGCATCAAGACACCCCGGGCATAGATGCCCGCCGTCTGCGCCCATTCGGGCACCCCGACCCGCTTCCCGGCCAACTGCGTGGGATCGGTCAGCTCGGATTCACGGCGGACGTAGAACGCCGAATGCCTGAAGGCGCGGTTGGGGAAAACGGGGATGGCGACCATCGAGCGATCGTCCTGGGACAGTAGCGAGACATACTTGCCCAAGGACATCTCGGAGACGTCCCACTCGCGAAACTTGGTGAACCGGTAATGCATTTCCTCGATGGGCAGGCTGAGATGATTGAGCTCGATGCCCTCCACAGATACCGCGCCGCTGCACACGTCCCGCGTATGATCATACTCGCTGATGGCGAGGGTGAGCTGGAGCCTGCTCATCGGTTCTCCTCCACGGGGCCTCGAATGGTTCCTTGCTATGGAACGGATGCGTCGCTTCCGAGAACGGCTTTGAGCCGTACGGCCAACCCGTCGGCCGCGCCGTCCCTCGAGGTGCCGACTCGGGTGGCGGCGACACCAAGGTACCGATGGATGACGTCGGGGGTGCCCAGCAGGTCCTTCCCGGTCCCCGACAACACGACCCGTCCGGTCTCCAGCACGTAGCCGCGATCGGCGATGGCGAGGCTGAGCCGCGCGTTCTGCTCGACGAGCAGGAGGCCGACGCCGGCCTGGCGCAGGCGGCGGAGCACGTCGAAGATTTCCGCGACCAGCACGGGGGCGAGACCGAGGGAAGGCTCGTCCAGCAGCAAGAGCCGCGGCGCCGCCATCAGCCCTCGCGCAATCGCCAGCATCTGCTGCTGACCACCGGAGAGCAGGGAGGCCTCCTCCGCCAGCCGGTCCGACAAGGACGGAAAGATCCGGCAGACCTCATCGATTCTTGATGTGACCTCATCCGGCCCGAGCTGCCGCAGGTGGCAGTACGCCCCGAGCCGCAGGTTGTCGGCAACGCTCAGGCGTCCGAAGATCTGGCGTCCTTCGGGCACGTGGGCGACCCCCAGCCGGACGATCCGGGCGGGCGGGACGCCGGCGATGGACCCCCCGTCCAGCCGAATCGTTCCCGAGGTTCGGCGGACCAGCCCCGAGATGCACTTGAGCAGGGTCGATTTGCCCGCCCCGTTGGCGCCCACGAGAGCGACGAGCTCCCCCGGGGCCACATCCAGATCCACACCTCTCAGGACTTCGACGTCGCCGTAGCCGGCGTGGAGTCCCCGCACCTCCAACATCAGATGGTCTGCCATCAGACCGTCTCCGCGACACGACCCAGGTACGCGTCGATGACGCGCGGGTTGGCCTGCACGACGGTGGGCGAGCCCGTGGCGATCACCCTACCGAGATCGAGCACGATGACCTCGTCGGCGATCCCCATGACGAGCGACATGTTATGCTCCACGACCATGAGCGTCACTCCGGCGGCCCGGACGGCAAGAAGCAACCGCGCGAGTTCGGCCGTCTCGACGTCGTTGAGGCCCGCGGCCGGCTCGTCCAGCAACAACAGCCGTGGCGACGCCATGAGGGCCCGGACCACATCGAGCAGTTTCTGCGCCCCAAGGGGCAGGCTCACCGCCGGATCGTCCCGGCGGCCGGCGAGACCCACGATCTCGAGCAACGCCTCGGCCTTCCTCCTGATCGCACGCTCCTCTTGCCGAACGTTGCGAAGCCACAACGCCTGCTGCCACGGCCTGGCCCGCACGCGCAAATGCGCGCCGACCAGGACATTGTCCAGGACGGTCATCCCCGGAAAGACGCGGGCCGTCTGAAACGTCCGCACCAGCCCGAGGCCCGCGATCGCGTCCGGGGGAAAACCGGCCAGATCGACGCCGAAGCATGACGCCGATCCCGCGTCCGGCCGGTATAGATTCGTCAGCAGGTTGAAGAGGGTCGTCTTCCCCGCACCATTCGGGCCGATGGCGGCCGTGAGCGATCCCTCCGCGATGGAGAAGCTGACGTCCGCGATGGCCAACACTCCCCCAAACGACTTGGACAGCCCGCTCGCCTCGAGCGCGACGGCGTTCACCATGCTAGATCCTGCCGGCGGTCTCGACCGCCGGCCCTCGGGGGATGACACGCCCCAGCCGCTGGAGTGCGCTGAGCGCGCCTCCGAAGATGCCCCCCGGCAGATAGAGCAGGATGAGGACGAGGAGAACGCCCTCCGCCAGGGTCTTGTAGATGGAAAGGGGTTGAAACGCCGCCGGCAGCAGCGTCAGGAGGGCCACTCCGACAAGAGGGCCGATCAGGGTGCCTTCGCCCCCGAGCACGAGCATGGTGATCATCTCCAGAGAGCGAGAGGTGCTCACCATCTCCGGCGAGAGAAAATGGAAATAGAAGGCATAGAGGCTGCCGGCCAGCGAGGCGAGCGCGGCGCTCAGAAGAAAGACGGACACCTTATAGCGGGGCACCTGGATGCCCAGCGCCCGGGCCGCCGTTTGATCGGCGCGGGTCGCCCGCAGAGCCCGGCCGTAGCCCGACCGGGCGAGATTCGCGAGCACAATCACCAGCGCTCCCGCCACCCCCCAGACGAGGTAATAATTGGAGATCGGGCTTGCAAACGTATAGCCGCCCACGGAGAAACTGGGTATCCCCACGAGGCCCGACGGGCCGCCCGTCACGCTCGAGAGCCCCACGGCGACCGAATCCACCAGGAGCCCGAAGGCGAGGGTGGCCAAGGCGAGGTACAGGCCGCGCAGGCGGGCGGTCACCAAAGACAGCACCAGGGCCACGGTCAGCGACAACGCGATCCCCGCGCCCGTGGCGGCCAGAGGCGCGAGTCCATAACGGGTGGCGAGAATGGCGGCGGTGTAGCCGCCCACCGCCATGAACCCGGCGTGGCCGAGGCTGACCAGACCGGCATATCCCATGAGCAGATCGAGGCCGAGCACGCCGATGAAGAGGATGCCGGTAATCACCACCGACCCCGTCAGGCCCGTGCGGCCCAGGAGGAGGGGGAGCACACCCACGGTGATGGCCCCGAGAAGAGCGAGCGCCCACGCCGCCGGCCCCTTGATGCGGACGGCAGAGCCCGTGGAGTGCGCGATGAACTCGCGCACGTCCTCACGTCGAGCCGCGCTGCTTCCCAGGATGCCTCCGGGCCGCCAGATCAGGACGGCGAGCAACAACACAAGCGTCAGCGTATTGCTGAACAGCGAGGAGACGTAGCCGGCCGTCAGTTGCTGCACCAGCCCGAGCCCTAACCCACCCACGATGGCGCCGAAAAACGACCCCATGCCTCCCAGGGCGAAGGCGATGAATCCGGAGTTGGTAAAGAACCTTCCCGTGTCGAACTCGATGGAGGTGATCGGCCCCAGGACTTCGCCGCCGATGGCGCCGATCGCCGCTCCGACGGCGAAGGAAAACAAGGTCATGCGGGACACATGCACCCCCATCAGGCTCGCCGCCAGGGGGTTCTCAGCGCAGGCGCGCAGGGCTTTCCCAAAGATGGTCCGCGTCAGGATATACCAGAGGACCACGACGATCGCGGCCGTCACGCCGATGATCCAGAACCCTTGCGTGGGGATGCGCACACCCGCGACGGCCACGGGACGCTCCCCCGAAAACGTGGGGATCGAGTACGGTTGACTCCCCCAGATGATGAGGCTCGCGCCCTCGAAGAGCGTGAGGAGCCCGACCATCAGGATGAGCATTCCGCTGATCGGCAACCGATGCAGCGCAGGGCGGATGACGAGACGTTCCATCGCGGCCCCCACCGCGGCCGCAATCGCCGTCGACCCCACGATCGCGTAGGCGAGGGGCCAGTGGAAGCGCGTCTCGAGAGAATACAGCGTAAGGGCGCCCAACACGACGAACGCGCCCTGGGCCAGGTTCGGGACGCCCATGACGCTGTAGACGAGGGTGAACCCGACGGCGACCAGCGCGAAGACGCTGCCGGCGAGAAACCCGCCTACCGCGATCTCGACAGCCTCGCGCATCCGCGCAACCCGGTCGGCGTGCGCGCCGAGAGGTGGGCTCCCCCTACTTCGCGGGCGCGCCGCCCGGACCGCTCACGGGATCCCAGGCTTGCTTGGCGGGATTCCACCGCGTCACGATCGCATCCCTGAGATTCAGTCCTCTCTGCGGGCTCGTCTTGAAATCATAGATGCCGTTAATGCCGGCGATCCCCCTGAGGTGCACGAGGTAGTCGCGGATCTGCGTCGCGGTCGCCGCAGGGCCCAGGTGCCGCAGCGCCTCGATGACGAGCACGGCCGGGTCCCACGCGATGGACGCTCCGAGGTCGGGCTTGAGGTTGGCGGCGTGAAACGCATCGAAAAAGACCTTCTGGGCCTGCTTCACGCGACCGGGCTGGAGCGTCTCGTACGCGGGCCACGTGCTTGTGGGGATGTACAGCTCCTGGGGCAGGAACGCCGCGTACTGCTGCATCTGCGCGTATGTCTGGTTGCCGTTCGTGGTGAAGACGGGAATGTTGAGCCCGCCCTGGGCGATTCCCTTGAACACCGTCCCGATCGGCGCCCCCGTGCTCCACGCGATCAGGGTCTGCGGCTGCGCAGCCGCGATCCGCGCAATTTGGGCGGCTACGCTGACATCCTGCGTGTTGAAGTGCTCCCGGGCCACCACCTGCACGCCTTGATTCTGCGGCAGCGCCACCGCGGCATTGATCCCTTCCTCCGCGTCCTGACCCGTGGCGTCCGTGGACGTCAGGATGGCGAGGCGCGTCCATCCCTTCCCCCGCAAGAATGTGATGCTGGCCTGGGCCAAGTCTCGCGTGGAAACGCTGGAGGTAAAGACGTAGCCCCCCTCGTCGGGGTGGATGCCGGGCGAGAAGCAGTACATCACCGGACCGTCCTTCATCAGGGGGGCCATCGCCCTGCAGATGGCCACGAGCGTGGACCCCAGGATCACCGGGACTCGCTTGGCCATCACCTGATTGGCGAGCTGGACGGCCAACTGGGGACTCGTTTGATCGTCCTGGATCACGAAGCGGATCGGGCGTCCCTGGATCCCGCCCTGGTCGTTCGCGAAGCGCTCCAGGATCTGCAGCGCTTGGCTCTCGGGCCCCCCCAGGAAGGCTGCGCCACCCGTGAGGGGGAGAATGGCGTTGATCTCGAACGGCGCGCCGGACAGGGGCGCGCCGTGGGCGGCCAGGACACCGACGAGCACCACGGCCAGCGCAAGCGCCGCCGCGTTCGACCATCTCCGCGATGACCCTGCCATACGCTCATCCATTCCCACGCGCATCACCTCGCTCGATCAGGATTCCCGAATGTGCGGTGCTCCTCCTCTCCTTGCGCGTGCCTGGCGTCCCCCAGAAGGGTTTCCTAGTGAGCCGCCGTAGAGGCTTGGCATGGACGCGCGCCACCGAGCCGACCACGTGGGCAGTTTCCTGCGGCCGCCCGAACTCCTCGAGGCGAGGCGGGGCGCCGCGGCGGATCCCGAGCGCCTCCGGGCGATCGAGGACCGTCACATCCAGCGCATCCTCGCCAAGCAGCAGGAGCTGGGGTTTGACGTCTTCACGGACGGGGAGCTGCGCCGGCGCCACTTCATGAGCGACTTCACGGATGCGGTGGAAGGCTTCGACCAGGGGGACGCGGTGGCCATGCCCTGGCAGGCCGGGACCGCCGCGGACGCGCCGGTCGGCAGCGTGTCCGGCATTGTCACCGAAAGGCTGCGGCAGGTCCGGCGCCTGACCGCGCATGAAGTTCCGTTTCTCCGGGCACACTGCCCGGGGACGATCAAGATGACCCTCCCGAGCGCCACCCAGTTCCCCGCGATCGCGTACAAACGAGGAGTGACCGACAAGTTCTATCCGGACCACTCCGCCCTCCTCAGGGGCATCGTCAGGATCATCAAGGCCGAGGTGGAGGCGCTCGTCGCAGACGGTGTGCACTATGTCCAGATCGACGCCCCCCGCTACAGCTATTACGTCGACCCGAAATGGCGCGACCACATCCAGGCCGAGACGGGGTTGGAGCCGGATGCTGCGCTGGAGGAGGCGATCCGGGCGGACAACGCCTGCTTGGAGAGCGTCCGCGGCGCGAAGGCGACACTGGCGATGCACCTCTGCCGCGGCAACAGGCGCGGCCACTGGTTCGCTGAGGGCGGCTACGATCCGATCGCCGAGAAGCTGTTCGGCACGCTCCAGGTCGACCGCTTCCTGCTGGAGTACGACGACGAGCGCTCGGGCACGTTCGAGCCGCTCCGGTTCGTTCCCCGGGGCAAGACCGTGGTCCTCGGGTTGGTCAGCAGCAAGCGGCCCCAGCTCGAGTCCAAGCGCGAGCTGCTCCGCCGGATCGAGGAGGCGTCGCGGTACGTGCCGCTGGAGAACCTGGCGCTCAGCCCTCAGTGCGGGTTCGGCACCACGATGGAGGGGAGCCCTCTGTCCGAAGGCGACCAGTGGGCCAAGCTTCGTCTCGTCGCCGAGACCGCGCGGGAGATGTGGCGATAGGGAGGGGCCTCAGATCTTCCACTGGGACGTGGTGCTCGAAGCGAACAGCGCGGCCGGGGTCAGCCGGCGTGCGGACAGGCCCTGCTCGAAGTGGTAGCGCAGAAACACCTCCAAGGTCTGGGCGTTCTCATCAAGTCCATACGACCAAAAGTCCCTGCCCATGAGCGCCTTCGCCTGCTCGGCGTTCCAGGTCAGGGACGGCAGGCTGACGCTGAGCGCGTTTGGATCGCTCAACGCCGCCACCGCGATGTCCTTCGCGGCCGAGAAGGCTTTGTAGATGCTGGCCGGGAGCCAAGGGTGACGGGCCGCCAGTGCCGTCTTGATGCCGACGATGTGCATGATCGGGAAGATTCCGGTACGGCGGTAATACTCTTCCTCGTCCACGCCAAAATTGGTGAAGAGGCGACCGACCTGCGGAACGCCGCGGGTGAAACATGACGGCGCGCGCGGCGCAATGAGCGCGTCGAGCTCGCCCGCTTCCAGCATTCCCGACAACGTCTTGCCTTCCGGGGCCGCTTCCAGGGAAACGCCGTCGGGCACGGTGAAGTGCACCTTCTCGACGCGGCCCGGCATCTCCATTCCCCCGGATACCCAACGGAGGTCTCGCGGCGCCACCCCATGGTCGTCCTGCAGCAGTCCGCGGACCCAGACCGCAGCCGTCTGCTGGTACTCGGGAATCCCGACCCGGCGGCCGCGTAGATCCTCGGGCCGGTTAATGTCGCGGTCCGTCCGCACGTAGACCGCCGAATGCCGGAACGTGCGTGAAATGAACACCGGAATGGCGACGTATGGACAATCGCCCTTCGACCGGCGGATGGTATAGCTGCTCAAAGACAACTCGGAGACGTCGAACTCCTCGTGCACGAACGCTCTGAAGAAGATCTCCTCGGGAGGCTGCGGCAGGAATGTCGGATCGCATCCTTCGATGAGCACCCGGCCGTCAAAGAGCGGCCGCGTTCGGTCGTAGTCTCCACAGGCGACCACCAGAGGAAGGGACGCTCCCATCAGGGCGAAGGCTCCTGGCCGGTGTGCGTTGCCGGCCTTATTCGCGCCGGGCAACCGGTCCTCCCCCGACCGGATGCCCCGCGGTCCCCGGGGCGATGAACAGAAAGAACACAGATCCGAGAACGGCGAACGCTTGCCTCATGCAACCTCCGCGATGCGTTCGGGCGCTTGTGGGAGCGTGACGTGAGGGACGATCCCAACCCATGGAAGAGGCGGCCATTCACAAGGTTTTCACAACATCTTTACAAGTCCTTCGGAATCTATTCACGGGCCGTCCCTACCATAGAACGCAGTATGGGTACGCTGGATTTGGCATTGGACAGATCAAGGAGGGCTCTGATGAAACACATGGTGTCCTGGGCAGTACTTCTGATAGTGGCGATTTCGGGTTCCGCTGCGTTGGGGGCGACGCCCCCGACCATGTCCACGATGGGCACGATCGCCGCGATTACGGGAAGTGTGATTACGGTCACGACACCGTCGGGAGGCCAGGTGCAGGTCCGGACCTCCACAGACACGCGGATAATCGGGCGCCGGGCGGCGAAGCCTGACGATATCGCGGCGGGCGACCGGGTCCGCATCATGGCGACGAAGGCCGCCGATGGGTCTCTCACCGCTTCGGCCGTGGTCATCGCCCCGGCGCAGGTCCAGGGACTTGCGCCGCGTTACGGCCAGCGGCAGCAAGGGAACCCACCACCGGGGGACGCGTCGCGAACCTTCGCCGCGGGGACGGTCATGACATCCGTCAACGGACCTCACGGTAGGACGGTAACGGTCAAGCAGCAAGATAACACCACCGTATCAGCAGTCGTCCCATCCGATGCCCGTGTGCGCCGTCTTGTCTCGGTGGCCCTCACCGATCTCAAACCTGGGATGCGCGTCCGCGCCGTCGGGTCGAGCAATCCTGACGGGAGCCTCACGGCGGCGGGGCTGATGGTGATACCACAGTAGGTTGAGAACAGCGGGTCGCGCCGGAGGAGCCGCCTGCGGGCCGCGCGGACGGCTCCTTCAGATGATTCCCTCGCGCCGCCCCTTCCCGATGTAGTGGTCCCAGGTCTTCAATAGGATTTTGCGCTCCCAGAGGCTTGCGCGGATGCGGCGCGCCTCCTCCTCGGTGAAGACGCGGGGCGTCCCCAGAAGTGACGCCCACAACAGCTTTTTGGCATTCTCCTCCAGCCAGATCGAGGTCGTGAAGCACGTCTCGACATCTTCGCCCACGACCACCGCTCCGTGGCCCCGCAACAACACGGCGCGGCCGGATCCCAGTGTTCGGGCCACGGCATCGGCCTGCTCGTCCGTGCGGATCAGGTCGGCATCGTCATACACGGGGACGCCCTGGGTCGGGAACGGAGCGCCGAGCTGGAAGACGGGCACCAGGGGTTGCCCGGCGATGGTGAAGACGGTGGCAAATTGAGGATGCAGGTGCGCGACGCAGTGGACGTCTGGGCGTGCTGCGTAGAGACGGGTGTGGATGGGGACTTCGGCAGGGGGATCGGCTTCGCCGGCGAGGGGACGCCCGCGGAGGTCCACCGCCACAATATTCTCGGCGCGGACGGCGCTCCGACTTGTCTGACGGTCGTTGATGAGCACGTGATCCGTCCCCTCCAGCCGGGCACTCATGTGCCCGTTGAAATCCATCAGGCCTTCGGCCGTCAACAGCCGGATGGCGGACGCGAGGGTGGATTTCACGGCATGAGGGTCGCGCATCTCACGTTTCCTCTCTTGTGAGCTTCCCCGCGGGCCTTTGAATGTCGGGCACGAAGAGGAGGGCCGCGTTTGCGACCAGCACCGTCCCGGCGATCACATAGAAGATCGACAACAGTCCGTAACGGTCCGCAAGGTATCCCCCGACGATCGGCATCGCAGTGGGCAGCAGGGCCTGGGTGGTGAACAATATTCCAACGGCGGTGCCCTCGTATTCGCGCGGGACGACGCCGATCGCCCACCGGAAGATCGCCGGACGCATCGAGTAGACAAAGAATCCGAGCAGCGCGAGCGCGGCGACAAACACCGCGCCCAGGTGGAGCGCGGCAAAGCCCAGCACGACGACGCTCGTGGTGAACATCCCCGCCGTGGCGACGCGCTTCGGTCCCAGGCGATCCGAAAGGGTGCCCGCAATCGGGGTCGCGACCATCCCGGATGCCTGGACGACCGCCAGGTAGAGACCCATCAGCGCCGCCGGCACGTGGAGCTCGTTCAAAAGGTACAGCGGGAGAAACGTGCTCAAGCCAAGCTGCGTCATCGCGCGGACGCCCGACACCATCGCCAGGACCATCAAACGCCCGTTGCTGAGGAGCACACGCAGTCCCTTCGCGTAGTCAGTCAACGTGCGGGTGGGCGGAGGGGGCACGCTGCGCTGCCGGTTGACGTGGAGCATCATCCGCATGATGACCAGCGTCAAGAGCAGACCCACGGCGACGATGATGAGGAGGGTGCGGCGCCAGTTGAGCGCGGCCAGAAGAAACCCGGCCGCCAGCGGCGTCAGGGTGTCCCCGAGGTTCGCCCCCAGTTCGTGGAGCGCGAGGCCGTATCCACGACGGGTGGGGTACATTTCCGAGAGCGCGGTGATCGCCGCCGGATGCCAGAGGAAGTTGCCGATACCTACCACACCCATGGATACGAGCATGACCGTATAGCTCGAGGTCAAACCGATGAAGAGGTACGGCACGGCGGCCCAGGCCAGTGCCAGGCTCATAAAGAGGCTGCGCTTCCCCAGAGTATCCACGACCATGCCCGCCGGTAGATTTACGACCGTGCTCATGAACTGGCGGAGGGAGATGATGAGCCCGACCTGGCTGTAGGTGAGCCCCAGGTCTTTGGCCAGGAACGGAAGCAAGAGATAGAACGCCGCGGAGTAGGAGTGCGTCATCGCGTGGCCCGCGCCGATGGCCCACATCCCGGTGTTGGTCCGATCGGGCTTGGGGACGTACCGCCACACGCCCTCGAGCACGGCGTTCATAGAGGCCGGGGTCGCGGATGCCGGGGAGTCAGGATCTCGCTGCAACCTCTCGGTTGGTCTCAACCCAAGGGCGATCCGAAGAGAACGCAAGTGCCCCGAGGTAGTCCCGCCGGAATTTACCTGCCAGGAGATTGGCGGAGGGGGGCCGTGTCTCCTGCGGCCCGCGCACAGGGGGCTCCGGACCCACAAGGGACGACCACCGGCCGGTAAGAACAGATGTGTTCGTGGAGACTTGAGGGGAGGGGCCCCATGATGGAGCGCGAAATCGATCAGGCCAAGTCAGAGGCGTTCGCCGGCCAAATGGTTAGCATGTTGAACCACGCCGCGGTGGCTCTGATGACAAGTGTCGGCCACCAACTCGGCCTATTCGATACTATGGCCACCCTTCCGCCGGCGACGAGTACGCAGATCGCCGCTGCGGCAGGGTTGAATGCGCGCTATGTGCGCGAGTGGCTCGGCGCCATGGTGACAGGCCGGATCATCGACCACAGCCCCGATGACGAGACGTACTCATTGCCCCCGGAGCATGCGGCGTGGCTCACGCGCAGAGCGGGGACCAATAATATGGCGATGCAAACGCAGTACATTCCGATGCTCGCGCAGGTTGAAGCGCGCATCATCGAGTGTTTTCGCAACGGCGGGGGCGTGCCGTACTCCGCCTATCCCCATTTTCAGCGGCTGATGGGGGAGGAGAGCCGGGCAGTCCACGATGCGTCGTTGATCGACGCGATCCTCCCTCTCGTCCCGGGATTAGTGCCGCGCCTACAGGCGGGCATTGACGTGGCCGATATCGGCTGTGGCAGCGGCCACGCGATCAATCTGATGGCGCGCGCTTTCTCACAGAGCCGATTTGTCGGTTTCGACATGTCGGAGGAGGGAATTGCCGCGGGACGAGCAGAGGCCCAGCAGATGGGACTGTCCAACGCGTATTTTGAAATCCGCGACGTGACACAGTTGGATGCTTCCAGCCGATACACCCTCATCACTGCGTTCGATGCCATCCATGACCAGGCGCAACCCGCGAGGGTGTTGCGGGGTATCGGCGACGCGCTCCGGCCGGATGGGACATTCTTGATGGTGGACATCGCTGCATCGAGCCGGCTCAGCGAGAACCTTGACCTCATGTTGGGGGCGTTTATGTACACAGTCTCATGCATGCACTGCATGACCGTCTCGCTGGACCGGGGAGGAGCCGGACTCGGCGCGATGTGGGGGGAGCAAAAGGCGCGCCAGATGCTGGCGGAAGCCGGGTTCACTCGCGTTGATGTGAAACGGATCGAGGGCGATCTCTTCAACAACTACTACATCGCCACAGAACTGGGCCGGTGAGACACGTCATGCGGCATTCTCGGAGAAGTTTGAGGGAAGTCAGGATGTCTGCCGGGGATTCGATGCGGGCATACCTGGAAGTCAGGGGAAATCTCTTCGCAAGGAGGGACGCGCGATGTGGTTTGCACTGCTGCTGCTCGGCGGACTACTTCTCTGGGCCACCGGCCACTTGATCTTGCGGTAGGGTCTCCTCGTATCCGTTAACCCTACGGCCGGATGGGGCCGAGAGTCTTCACCGCGTTCTCCACATACGACTGGTCGAGGAACCGGGCGGGCGCGACGAACTCGGTGATCTGGTGTTCGTTCAATAACCATCGCTCATAGTCGAGAAGGCCCCGCCACGTGACCGCGCCATCGGGGTTGAACCCGGGCCAGACCATCTTGTCGTACACCGCGCGCTCCTTGATGGGCGTGTGCGCCGCGAGGATCGTGATCACGTCGTCCCGGATCTGTGGGCTGTGGAGCGCGGCGTTGTAGTAGCGGAGCGCTTTGACGTACGCGATCATCCACCGGCGCGCGTCCTCTGAGTGCGCACGCGCCCACGACGTATTGTAGTAGATCAACGCGACCTGAAAGTCCGGGAGGAGCTGATCGAGGGTCATGACGATCTTGCCGACGCCGCGTGACTCCGTCGCGGTGCCGAACGGCTCAACCATCACCGCAGCATCGATCCTGCCGTTCGCCATGGCCGCCGGTTGGTCCTGAAAGCCGATGTCCTCGATCGTGACGTCGCGCGGGGTGAGGCCGCCCTTCTTGAGGATGAGGTAGTCCTCGAAGTTCACGACGGACGCCGTCGGGGCAGCGATGACGCGTCCCCTGAGATCGCTCAACCCTTTGAACTGACCGGAATCGATAAGCGCCTTGCGGACGACGAGAACGTTGAAGCCAAACCCCTTTCGGAGCGATCCCTTGTCGGCGACGACGCTGATGGGGAGTCCCCGCGACACGGCGTTGAACAGCGTGGGGCTGGGAGCCCCGCTGGCCACGTCCAACCGGCCCGCGCCTAGGAGAGCCATCTGATCGGCGCCGACCCCGAACCGCTCCGGAGACACGGTGAGGCCCTGCTCGGCAAAGTATCCTTTGTCCAACGCGATGAAGATCCCGGCATCGCCCGACGTGCCGAGATATCCAACATGGATCGGGGGCGCCGCACCGAGGGCCGCAGGGCAGGCGAGCAAGGCGATGGCCAGACAGGAGAACATGCCGGCGCGCAGGCGTTCGATCGTCATCGAGGTTCACCACCCGGCGGGTAACGCGGTTACCGCCCTGAGTTCGCTCCCTTCGATGGACATCCTCCGAAAGTTCGCGGAAGAAAAGGACACACGCCCGCCCGGCTTGAAAGCCCGATACCGGGGTTGCGGTGTCTAGAGCCGAGAGCGGGAGGGCATAGAGTGTTTAGGGACAGAAGGAGTCGCTCGACACGAAGCCCCGAACCCAGCGCGATGGAGGGAGAGCCGATGGCCGTGGAAACCCGAATCGACGAATCACCCGTGCCGCGGACCCAGCACGATCTTGCGGAGGAGACGCTGCTGGGAGAAGTCACCATCGTCCCCGTTCCGCGGGTGATCGAGATGTACAGCGTGAGCGAGCGGGAACTCGATCAGATCAGCGTGGCGTCAACCTCGTTCGCGGTGCATCTGGTGTTCTTCGGGATCACGTTCGGCGCCTCGATCGCGTTCCTGATCTCGCTGCTGACCGCGGAGTTGAGCAATCGGATGTTTGCGCTCGTCTGGGGGCTGTTTGTGTTGACCCTCGCCACCATCTACTTCGGTGTGCAGGCAAACCGCAGCTACCACGACGCGAGCCGAGGCGTCCGCACGATCAAGCGCGAAAGCCAGAGAGCCCCGTCGAGCTAGAACCCTTCGCAGCCGCCACCTTTCCACTCGGATCGCTTTGGGAGAACACATCCTCCTATCCTGGAGCGGCGGCAAGGACAGCTGCATGACCCTGGCCGAGGTCCTGCGCGAGGGGACTCGGTCGGTCGCCGCGCTGCTGACCACGGTCACGGAAGGATATGACAGGGTGAGCATGCACGGCGTCCGCCGCGCCCTGCTCGAGCAGCAGGCCGACGCGCTGGGACTTCCCCTGCACGTAGTCTCCATCCCGCAGGCCGCCACCAACCAGGCGTACGAGTCGCGGATGGAGGCGGCATTTGGGCGGTTTCGCATCGAAGGCGTGACCGTGATCGCCTTCGGCGACCTCTTCCTGGCCGACATCCGCCGCTACCGGGAGCAGTGGCTGGCCCGGACGGGGATGACGCCGATTTTCCCGATCTGGCATCGCGACACCCGGGATCTGGCCTGCGGCTTCATTGATCACGGGTTCACCGCCGTTCTCACCTGCGTCGACACCCGGGTGCTGGACGGATCGTTCGCCGGCCGGGCTTTCGATCACGCATTGCTGGCAGATCTCCCCCAGACCGTCGACCCCTGCGGCGAGAACGGGGAGTTTCACACCTTTGTCTCAGGCGGGCCGATCTTCCGTAGGGACGTTCGCATCACACCCGGGGAAATCGTACAGCGAGACGCCTGGCGCTTCTGCGATCTCTTGCCTGCCTAAGAAACCTTATTTCTTTGGAACCCGGTCACAGGACCGCCAGTCAGATGAACACCGATGTGAGTTGATCGGCGCGTCGAGCACGGGGCACGCTCGACCGTCACGCGAGCAGGTCCAGCCGATAGCCCTTGACAAGCATGCCCGCGGCCGGGGCGAAGTCGAGATCGGGAGCGCGCACGAAGCCCATCCGCTCGTACATGCGCACGGCGGCCCGCATCATGTCCATCGTGTGGAGCCCGAGGCTCGTGGCCCCGGCGCGGCGTGCGCGCCGCGCGCATTCGTCCATGAGCGCAGCCCCGACTCCCTCCCCGCGCGCCCCCGGCACCACGGCCAACAGGCGCACCTCCGGGTAGTCGACGCCGGCGGTGGTGCCGCTATAGGCGTTCGCCGAGGCCGGGAACAGCAGGACGCTCCCGATGATCGCGCCGTGCCGCTCGGCGACAATTCGCTCGGCCGGCACTTCCGCGTCGAGCGTTGCCAGCAGGTTCCGGCGATACCCCACCCAAGCCGGACCGGGCATGATCGCGGCGTACTCCTCATAAGCGGCAAGTGTAGCGTCCCGAACCGCGTTGCGCTCGTCGTCGCGCGCGTCCCGGATGTGAAGAGTATCCCTCTGTCCCATCGTGTCGCCCCCTTGTACCACGAACCCACGTCCTCAGAGATCGATCGACTGGGCTTCACCGGATACGGGCCGCCGTCCCGCTGGGAGAAACGGCATCACGAGCAGCGCGGCGAGGAAGAGCAGCGCGATCACCTGGAAGGCATGCTCAAACGAGAGCACGGCGGCCTGACCGGTAATCAGACGGTCGAGCGCGGCAAGCGCCTGCTGCTGGCCGGTGGTGGCGTCGCTCCCGCCCCGCACGGTCATCAGCGCCGTCATCTGACCCAGGGCCGCCGTCCACGCCGGGTTATCCGGCCTGGCGTGCTCCACCAGGCGCGCGTGAAACAGGTCGGTGCCGCGCTCGAGCATCGT
>DASSXJ010000176.1 GCA_035703895.1 bacterium
CCCCCAGACCCCGCCGTACAAGTGGTGGAACTGGCACGACAACTACGACGCAGAGGCCTCGCCTGACCCGAAGTGGATCGACATAATAACCGACCCTTACGAAGCCGCCCGAAAGCGCGCGGCAGAGGAGAAAGCCTGACCGAGGCCCATCCCGCCCACTCGACCGGCGGCGCGAGCCGTGATGACGAGGGCGCCACGGCGGCCCTCGGCCTGGCCGAATGACTGTGCCTGGCCGCCACGCCGACCTTCGCGATCATAGCCCTGCTGACGGGTCTGGGCGGGAGCCCGATGGAAGGTTCTGTTCGTCCGGGCACGCGGCGCCGCGGGCGGAATGGCCATCACGTCTCACGGTCATCGGCGTAAGACCGAATGAGCGAGACGAACACATTTGGGCTGCTATTAGGGGACGCCTGCCCAACCTTTCTATATTGGCGGCAGGGGAGGTCTTGAGGGGTGGAAGACTGCGAACGCTAAGTTCGAGTGGCTGGGCGAGACGTTCGAGGCAGGTTTCAATCCCTTGAAATAGCTGCGTTAGGATACCGACCAGGTCACGAGGGGCCAACTGTATAACGTGGATTGCAAGCCCCCGCTACAGACTTAAGACACAGGGGCCTGCTCGCGCTCGGCGAGCAAGCCCCTGAATTGTTCCCCTTCAGTGCGCCCTTCAAGCCCTGGGGGCGGCGTTGAGCGCAGTGGGTCATGTCGAGGGGTGGATCAGGGTATTGTACGTGTGGGTATGAATGCCGTGGTATTCGACGAAGCGCATAAGTGGTCTCTTTGGCTCTCCCTGTGGCTTGCGGGTGGAACAGCGGATCTGTTCATTGGGTTTCTCCTCCTTCGGTACGCGAGGCGCCAGTGGTTTGCCTGGCTCATGTGGCTTGTGTTCGCGGTGATCTGGGCTACGCCACTCGGTGTGCTCGTGCGCGACCATCTCGCGATTCGGCATGCCCTGGTCTCAGGCAGCTACTCGGTCGTCGAAGGCCCGGTGGAGAACTTCCATCCGATGCCACATCACGGACATACGCTTGAATGGTTCGAGGTGAAGGGAGTCCGGTTTCGCTACTCCGATTTTACGGTGACGCGGTGCTTCAACAACACCACCTCACACGGAGGACCGATTCGGGCGGGCTTGAGAGTTCGCCTCACCTATATCGCGTGGCCTGACCTCGATATCGAGCACTGCATACTCCGGTTGGAAATTTTGTCCATAGCGCGGTTTGCGGGCCCCTGAAGTTGCCCCGGTTCTGTGGAGAGTCAACCCTTGGGATAGCTCTTGCCGTCCCCCCCTTCCTTGGAGTTCTTGTTCTTCTTTCCACCGGCCGCGCGCATCCTTGTCGTCGGCTCGCCGGGGGCATCTGGATGCCTCCCCGCTCTCACGGAATCGATCCTACGCGATCCTAGGAGTTTATTCGGCGTAGAGGTCTCGCACGAATCCGTCTCGTTCAAGTTCGTCGAGGAATGACCCATCACTGACCGCGGCGAGCGAGGGAGCATCTTCGCCAGGTCGGTCTACCGCCAACTCCTGGAGAAGCTTCTGGAGCCCGGACGCGGATGGGCGCGGCAGCGGCTGAAATCGCGGCGCATAGAAATCGTACGCGGCTTCGACTGCGCCACGGTCCTGAAAGCCCAGGAAGCGCTGGAGCAATGGGATCACGTCGGCGGGCTTGGTCTTGAACAGGTGGATCCCCTCGACGTATCCTCTAACGAGCCGCGTGACCATAGAGCGGTTCGCAACGATGAAGCGACGGGTGCATCCCACTGCGGCCGGGGAAAACCCGGTGCCTGGTGTCTCGATGACGTTCAACCCAAACTCTCGCGGTCCCAGGAACCGATAGTCGAACGGGAGGGTGCCTGCGTCCGTCTCGCCGGAACCTAGCGCCGCATAGATCTTCCCGAAGGTGCCGAGGGGGATCGGGGTTGCTGTCACACCCCAGGTCCGGAGCGCCACACGAAGAGAGAGTGTCGTTTGCCCGGACTCGGTCAGGACCCCAATGCGCATGCCGTTGAGCTGACTCGGCTCCGAAATCGCGGGGCGGGCTAGGATACTTGTGGTTCCACTCGGAGACGGTGCCTGCGGCGTAAGGAGGATGACGGTGTCATGGCCGTCAAGGACGCCTTGAATCAGCGGCGAACTGCCAGTCTCAGCGAACTCCCAGTCGCCTCGAATGAGCCCGGCAGCTGCCTCCGGCCCGCCGGTCTCGAGCTTCGGGAACACAACCTCAAGCCCCAGCCGTCTGAAGATGCCAGACTCCGTGGCAATCCAGCCGAGATTCTGATTCGTTGCGCGCAGTCCCGTTACAGTGCGGACGGTCCGGCCGGCTCCCAGCGCGTCATGGAGACCTTCAGTCGCCATCGCGCTAAGCCCCCGCTGCGCCGACCATGTCGCGAAGGCGGCGGAGATTTTGAACTCTGGCGACCGCGAAAGGATTGGACGACAAACCGCACCGCGGGCCAACTCGCCAAAATTACGAATCCACCAAACACTCGCGCAACCATCGCTCGAATTATCTCCCGCTCCCCGCTCGAGGCTAGGCGCGTGAGTGCTTCCGGAAGAATTCCGCGATGCCACTCTTCTGCAGGGTCCCTGCGGCAACAGCCAACACTGCATTGAAGAGGGCCTCATTCGTCGCACGGACGCGAACGCCATTCATCTCCAGGAACACGAGCGCGGCGACGATTCCAGTCCGCTTGTTGCCATCCAGAAATGGATGGTTCTTCACAATATGGAAGACATATGCTGCGGCCATCTCGAAAAGGTCGACGTGAGAATATGCCGTGCCGCTTCCTGCTTGCGGCA
Source organism: bacterium (assembly GCA_035703895.1). NCBI lineage: Bacteria > bacterium. The sequence continues at coordinate 2,798 of DASSXJ010000176.1, forward strand.
TGGCAAGAGCCGACTGAAGGAGGCTCAGATCGCGAATTCCTCCGGCACCGCCGTATCGTTTTATCTGGTCGTCATGGATCAGAAGAGCTTCTTCCAGGTCGAGGAAGAGCGGCGGCACGAGTTAGTCCGCGAGGCGTTTCAACACGCGATGGTACCGCCTGTTCACGGTCTCCACGGCCCTGCGAAATGATTCTCGTCGCTTTGTGTCGCGTGCAGGCGTAAGCACCAAACTCCGGCCGTCAGTGGTGAGCGACAGAGGAGTGTCGGCCTGGATGTTGAGTAACTCGAGGACGCTACGGTCGATCACGAGAGCGAGACTATTCCCGTGCTTCGTTAGATGCTTAATCATGCGGCTATTTCTCCGTTACTCATTGTGATAACAATGTATCACCTGTGATCTACCCAGGTCAAGCACCTCGGTTGAGGTGAACTTTGGGAATGAGGCTCAAAACGCACTCCCAATGGTCCTCGGTGGAAATGAGAAGTACAGTGGCGACAAGCCGAATCACTCGTCGAGCTCCGGATGACCCGAGGGCCCAAGAGCTGAGTTTTCTAATGGACTTCAATCGTAAGGCCATACTGCAGCGGACTTGGTTATGCCAATGTATTTGCGCTCGATGACTTTCCGAACCTCGTAGAGTTCTTCACACCCCTGAGGGTACGGCAGATGCCAAATCAAGCTTGAAGATATCTGGAAACAGATCCGCGGGACCATCAAGCCAGCGGCGTCAGTCTGATCGGGAAAGCCGCTACCGCGCCAGCGGGTTGACCGGCCTCCCGCCCTCCCGCACCTCGAAGAACAGGTGCGGGCCGGTGCTCCAGCCCGAGCTCCCGACCCGCGCGATCGTCTGACCCCTATGCACGCGTTCTCCCGCGCGCACGGCATACGAGGAAAGATGCGAGTAGGTCGTGGAGACGCCGTTCCCGTGATTCAAAATCACGAGCATGCCGTTCGCCGGCATCTGCCCGGCATAGATGACCGTGCCGTCCGCCGGCGCCTCGACGGGCGTCCCCCAGGGTGCGGCGATGTCGATACCGGTGTGGAACTCCGGCGTCTGGAAGATCGGATGGATCCGCCATCCATATCCCGACGTGATCTCGCCCCACACCGGACGGCGCAGGAGAGCGCCGAGGAATGCCGGCACCGGTCCGATATGCTCTGTGCCTGCCGCGCCGAGGATGATCGTTCTGATCCGCTCGGACTCCGCGTCGAGCCGTGTTAGCGCGACGTGTTCTTCTGCTGCGATCCGGCCCAACCGCTCCTGGCGGTTCGCCCCTGAATCCAGGACCGTCCCGCGCAGCTGCTGCAGGCGCTCCGCCGACTGCCGCGGCGCCGAAAGCAGCAGCAGAAACTGCCCGGATCGCACGTGCTCGCCGGGCCTCGCCATGTTGGTCGTGACCCAACCCTCGATCGGCGCACGGATCTGGCTGCGGTCGAGATCGAGTTCGGCCTCGCGGATGGCCGTGTCCGCGTTCACCAAGTCGGCTTCGGCGGCGGCCACCTGCCGGGCGGCCTGCTCCGCTTCGAGGATTCTGGCCTGGACCTGGCGGACCAGACCTTCGGCGCGCAAGACGTCCCACCGGCGGACGGGTGCGGAATGGGACGCGGCGTCGTTCCGCTGCTGCGCCCGGTGTGCGGCCTCCAGTTGGACCTGGGCCTGCTGCAGCGACGCCGCGGCCGCGGCGACGCGTGCGCTCGCGGCGTCGTAGGCGAGTTGGTCGCTGCTCACCTGCTGGGCCGGAATCGCCCCTTCGGTCAGCAGCGCCTTGTCTCGGTCGACCGTCTGCCGCGCCGCAGCCAGTTCTGCCTGCGCCGCCTGCAGATTGTCCTGCGCGGCGGCGACCGCGTGCCGTGCTTCTTCAACCGCGGGCCCCACCGGTTGTCCCCGGGTTCCCTGCCCGACGTTCCCCGGGCCCGCTGCCTGTGCCCGCCGCAGCGATGCCGCGGCAGATTTGGCCTGGTCAAGCGCCGATTGGTACACGGCCGAGTCGTCGCGTACTTCCCGCGCCGAGATCAGGCCCTGCGCGAGCAACGTCTGGTCGCGCTCCATCGCGCGCTGCGTCGTTGCCAGCTTTGCCTCCGCCGCCCGAACGACGTCGGCTTGTGCCGCGACCAGCTGGGCGCGCGCGTGCTCCAGCGCGACGGCGATGCCGTCGTCGCTTGGTTGGACCCCGGCGCGGGTAGGTGGAGCCGCCACCCGCAGGCTTGGGACGGTAGCCAGCGCTGCCCGAACGGCGGCGCGGACCGCGCGTTCCCGGACGGTCAGCACGGACCTGGCCGTGGACACGCGGCCCTGCGCGGCGCCGGCCGCGGTGCGTGCGCGCGTCAGGGCCTCCCGGTAGCCGGTGGAATCCAGCTCCACCAGGAGCGTTCCGGCGGGCACATGCTCACGAGGGGCCGCCAGCACTCTGGCGATCGTCCCGGAGCTTTGAGCCGCGACCTCCACGAGCTCTGTCGCGGCGGGACGGTCCTCGACTCGAACGGACGGCACATGAACCGGCTGGGGCCCTCTGCCCGCGGCAGGCAGGCTCAACACCGCCAGGCCGACAAGCGGCCACAGCAGCCACGTCAAGGATCGTTTTCCTCGCGACTGTCCGTTCATTCTCACCGGTCCCGGTCTGCACGTATCCTCAATGTAGTTTCATCCCAAAGGACGCAACGCTCTCAACCAGCTGCGCATTTCCACTGTACGGCAGCTCCCGTAATGACGGACGGTCAGATTCTCGGCCTGCTCAGTCGGGATGACGTCATTAGCTTCTTTCGCACACTGAAGGAACTCGGCGTCTGGCCCAGCGCACGCGGGCCATCCGCTTCGTCGTCCCTAAGGTAGAAAACCTCGGGCGCGGTGAAGGTCTTCCCGGTCCCTGGCTTGAAGCCCCTCACGACTTTCGGGTCAGACCGATGTTGGCGTGATCAGCGTGGTGAGGAGGATAGGAGTCAATGAAGCCTGTGGCGAGCGGGGTGAGCTCAGTCCGGGAGTATCTTCAGAAACGAATCGAGCGGTCCAGCAAGCGGATTGCGCTCGCGAGGAAAGCGGCCGCGGCCAAACCGCC
>DASSXJ010000177.1 GCA_035703895.1 bacterium
CGAGCTGAACCAGTTGCTGCGGCGGAACTACGGCATGGTCCACACCACGATCCAGTTTGAATGCGCGGGCTGTGACCCCAATCACCTGTACTGCAACCTCAGATCGAGTGGCGGGTTGGCCCAAGATCACGTGGCCGTGGAATACTCCCGTCCGCGATCTCCGTAACGCCCGGCGGCCGGCCCGGCGGGGGACCATCACCTCACGGGCCCACGTGATGCGTGTCGTTCCACAGTCGGATCACCGGTTGAGAAAGGGTGTGTTCGTAGCCCAGCGCGCTCAGGCTCGCCGTGCCCAGCAGGAAGTACCTGCCGGCGGCGGGTTCGAGCCCGAGCCAGCGGGCGGCCAACATCCGCAGGAAATGCCCGCTGGAAAACAGCAGCACGTCCCCATGGACCGCGCGCACGCGGCTCACGACGCGGTCAGCCCGCACGCCGACCTGGTCGGGCGTTTCCCCTCCCGGGCAGCCGTCGCGGAACAATTGCCAGTCGGGGCGCTCCGCGAGGATCTCGTCCGTGCGACGACCCTCATAGCCGCCGTAGTCCCATTCGACCAGGTCGCGATCTACCTCGGCCGTGTCCCCAAAGCCTGCCAGCGCGCACGTGCGGGCCGCGCGTTGCAGGGGGCTAGTAAACACGCCGGTGAACGTCATCCCCTTTAACCGCTCCCCGAGGCGACGCGCGTTGCGCTCACCGCGCTCGGTCAGCGGGAGGTCGGTCAGTCCCGTGTGCTGACCTGAGATGGTCCAGGCGGTCTCACCGTGCCTGGCAAGGTAGGTGACGGGAAGCATGTTGCTCATGACTCCCACGCATTGGCCTCCAGCTTCGCCTCCTGCGTCGGGGGTTGCTGGGGCCACCCCGGCAAGTCGGTGCCGCCCGTGATCAGCCGTGCGCCCCATTCAGCTGGACGGTACGCGCCTCAAGGTCGATGCGCGTGACATTACCCATGAGGACCTCAACGTGAGGGTGCCGGCGCAAGATCCCCCGAATTGGAGCCGCGATCTCCCCCGGAGACAGCGTCGTGGTCGCTACCTGATAGAGAAGCGGCTGAAAAGTGTGGTGGTTCTTGCGATCGATGACAATGACGTCGACCGGGTAGCGGGCCAGCGTTTGGGCCGCGGTGAGGCCTCCGAAGCCGGCCCCGACGATCACAACGCGGGCGCGGGGCATGAACGTGTCGCCTCTTTTCGGATCATGCGGGTTGTGCCCGCATCCGCCGGTACCGCCGGATCAGCTCGGTCGTCGAGCTGTCGTGGGCGTGGGCGGTTTCTGCAGGCGCGATGAGTTCTGGGATGATCCGCTGCGCGAGGACCTTGCCGAGCTCCACCCCCCACTGATCGAATGAGTCGATCTGCCAAATGGTCCCCTGCGTGAAGACGCTGTGCTCGTACAGCGCCACAAGCTTGCCCAGCGTCTCGGGCGTCAGCCGGTCGGCCAGGATGACGGTCGAGGGGCGGTTCCCCTCGAAGACGCGGTGCGGAACCAGCCAGTCGGGCGTGCCCTCGGCCGTCACCTGTTCGGCGGTCTTCCCGAAGGCCAGGGCCTCCGCCTGGGCCAGCATGTTCGCCATGAGGAGATCGTGGTGATGGTCGAGAGGGTTGAGTGGCTCGACGAACCCGATGAAATCGCAGGGGACGAGCTTCGTACCCTGATGGAGGAGCTGGTAGAAGGAATGCTGGCCGTTGGTCCCCGGCTCGCCCCAGTAGATGGGTCCCGTCTGATAGTCGATGCGCCTGCCGTCGACCATGGCGGACTTGCCGTTGCTCTCCATCGTCAACTGCTGCAAGTAGGCGGGGAAGCGCTTGAGGTACTGGTCGTAGGGGAGCACCGCAACGGTCTGCGCGCCGTAGAAGTTGTTATACCAGACGCCGAGCAGGCCGACCAGGACCGGAAGGTTGCGCTCGAAGGGCGCGGTCCGGAAATGCTCGTCCATGGCGTGGAAGCCCGCGAGCATGGACCGAAAGTGGTCCGGGCCGACGGCGATCATCGTCGACAGGCCGATCGCCGAGTCCAGGGAGTACCGTCCGCCGACCCAGTCCCAGAACCCAAACATGTTGGCGGTGTCGATGCCGAATGCGGCCACCTCGCGGGCATTGGTCGAGACGGCCACGAAATGCCGGGCCACCGCCTGTTCGTCACCGAGGGCGTGCAGTGTCCAGGCGCGCGCGGCCTTGGCGTTGGTGATCGTCTCGAGCGTGGTAAACGTCTTCGAGGAGACAACGAACAATGTCTCAGCCGGGTCGAGGTCGCGCGTCGCCTCGACGAAGTCGGTCCCGTCGATGTTCGAGACGAAGCGGAAGGTCATGTCGCGGCGGCTATACCATCGGAGCGCCTCATACGCCATCAGGGGACCCAGGTCGGACCCACCGATGCCGATGTTGATGATGTTCCGGATCGGCTTGCCGGTGTAGCCCCGCCAGGCGCCCGAACGGACGCGGTCGGCGAACCCCGCCATGCGGTCGAGTACGGCATGCACTTCCGGCACGGCGTCCTGCCCATCGACGATGATCGACTGTTGTTTCGGGGCGCGGAGGACGACGTGCAGCACGGCCCGGCGCTCGGTGACGTTGATCTTGTCGCCCCGGAACATCGCGTCGATCCGCTGCCGGAGCCCCGAGCTCTCCGCAAGGGCGAGCAGCAACCGCAGCGTATCGTCCGTGATGCGGTGTTTGGAATAATCGAGGTAGAGGCCGGCCCCCTCAACGCGCAGGCGCTCGCCGCGGCGAGGATCGGCGGCGAATAGGTCGCGGAGGTGATGGCCCCGTGTTTCAGCGTAGTTCGTCTCAAGCGCCGTCCAGGCAGGGCTGGAGGTCAGCACGATCGGTTCGGTCTTCATGGTCGCCTCTCTGTGTCAATGCATTTTCGGCCGCGGTCAACCTGCGTGCGCTACCGCACCGGACTTTTCGACGATACAGGAAAGGCTTCGTCGTGCAGGCTTGGCGTTCCGCCCGCGGGGAGACTCTTTCACCCGGATGTTCGGCTCGCCCTTCGGGCTGAGGCTCTTGTTGGGCGACGCGCGCTGCTAGACCGCGCCGGTCTCGCGACGCTCCAGCGCGGCATCGAGGCGCCGGGCCAATAGCGTTTCATGGCGAGCCCAGGCCGCCGCCACCGCGATCATGGCGATCAGGAAGGGGATCCCGCCGAGGATCCACATCACGGCCGCACCGGCGCGCTGATCGGCCAGCGGCGACCGGCCGGCGAGCAGGTTCGCCACTTCGTAATGCGGATACAGCAGGCGCGTGGACTGGTAGAGCGAGACGGCCAGGAAGACATTGGGAGGTCCGGCCACCATCAGATAGAGCAGGCGGAGCGGATGGCTCAGTCGCCAGCGGGATGGTTCGGCGGCGACGACCGGCATCCAAAAGAGGAGCGCCGCGCCGAGGTAGAGCGCGTGCTCGAGCATATGCACGAGCGGGCGCTCCAACGCCGCCTCAAATAGGGCCGAATAATGGGATCCCCACATCACCGCCGGGAAGGCGCCCCAGGTCAGTACAGGAAACTGTAGCATTTGGACGGCGGGATGGCGGAGGGTTCGGCCCAACGGGCGCTGCCACGACGCAGGCGCCGCGTGGCGCGCGACCGACAGCGGTGTCCCCAGGATCAACAGCGGCGCGGCGACAATCATCAATAACAAGTGCTGCACCATGTGGATCGCAAACCGGCGATCCGCGTACGCGTCCAGCGGCGGGGCGAGGGACGTCCACAGGATAAGCGCGCCTGAAACGAACGCCGCGATGCGCCACCGGGGAAATGGTCGCAGCACGTGCGTGGCGTTGTATCGACGGACTCCAACGAAGTATAGCAGGGTGACGGCTCCGCCGAGGGCAGTGAGCGGAAGGGAGGGTGCCGCCGCCATCAGTGGCCCCGACGCTCAGCGGTGCCAGCACCACGATCCGGCCCGTCCGGTTCGACTTCCTCGAAGCCCCCGGTGGCCGACCGGCGAAGGCGGACCCAGCGCCCGACGCGCGCGGATTCGGGAGCGCCCCCATTGAGGTCCCGGCAAATCCCGTACGTGAGGTATCCGGCGACCGGAGGGACGACCAGGAGCGCGACGCGCAGCCCCACCGTGATCCACTCCACCGGGACGCCAAAGAATCGGGCCAGGACGTCATTGCTCCCGGCCACAGTCAGGATGACGGCGAACGCCAGCACCCCGACGCCGACGCCGCTGCGCCAGGGCACGTCGCGCACCCGGTTCAGCAGGTGGTGGGGCGCATCGTCTCCTGTGATCCGATGCTCGATCAGCGGCCAGAGCAGAATCCCGGCGAAAAACGCCCCCGGGAACAGCACCCCCACGATGAAGATGCCCGGAATCAGGTGGCCGAACAACTGGATGTCTCCCCGCGGGGCTAGGCGGAGGATCCCCTCCAGCCACCCGATGTACCAGTCGGGCTGCGCGGGCGCGCTCGCCGTCGTGGGATTGTATGGGCCGTAAAGCCACACCGGGTTGACCTGAAACAAGCCTCCCAGCAGGGCGAGGATCGCGACGACCACTAGCGCCAGGCCTACCGATTTCATGGCGTAGTGCGGCCACAGCGGTGACCCGACGACCATTCGCTCGGTTCGTCCGGGTCCGGGGAAGAGCGTGTGCTTCTGATGCCAGACGATGGCCAGGTGGACACCGACCGCCGCGAACAGCAGGCCGGGCAGTAGCATGATATGCAGCACGAGCAGGCGCCCAATCACAATCGGGGTGGGGAACTCCCCCCCGAAGAAAAGGAAGGCCAGCCACGTCCCAACCAGCGGAATCGACAACACGACGGAGTAGGCGATCCGGATGCCCGTCCCGGAAAGCAGGTCGTCCGGGAGGGAGTAGCCCGTGAACCCCTCGAGCATGCCCAGGATGAGGAGCCCGGTCCCCACGAACCAATTGATCTCCCGCGGCCTTCGGAACGCGCCCGTGAAGAAAATCCGCAGCAGATGGACCACGATCGCAGCGACGAACACGAGCGCAGCCCAGTGGTGGATCTGGCGCATTACGAGTCCTGCGCGCACCTCGAAAGAAAGCCGGAGAACCGATGCGTACGCCGCGGACATCCGCACGCCGGCGAGCGGCGCGTACGGCCCGCTGTAGGTGACGTCCTGGCCAGACGCGGTGTAAAAGAGCGTCAGGAACGTCCCCGTGAGCACGAGCAGTACGAAACAATACAGGGCGATCTCCCCGAGCATGAACGCCCAGTGATCGGGGAACGCTTTGCGCAGCGCCCGTCGGGCGAAGGACGCCGCGCCCAATCGGTCGTCGAGCCACAAGACGAGCCGGCGTATCATGGCCGGTCCCAGAATCCAGGACCGACGGGTTCCTGGAAGTCGGCGCGGGCCCGCAGCACGCCGTCGGCCCGGGCCTCGAGCGGCAGTTGCGGCAGCGGCCGTGACGCAGGCCCGAACACCGGCGTGGCGCCGCTGAGCACGTCGAATGTGGACTGGTGACAGGGGCACAGCAACTGGTGCGTGCTGGCATCGTAGAGCCCGACCGGGCAGCCCGCGTGCGTGCAGATCTTCGAGAAGGCGACGACGCCGTCCGGCGCCCACGCCAGCCGTCCGGGGCGCAACTGCAGACTACCCGGCTCCACACGGATCAGCAGCACCTGTGAAACCGGGGAGCCGACGAATCCCTCCGGGAAGACTGTGACCACCGAACCGACTTCTAGATCGCGAACGCTGACGGGATGGCCCTCGTTATCGACGACCCTAGCGCCGGCACTCCACTGGGTGTGAAATAACGATCGGCCTGGGCCGGGTCCCAGTGACCTGATCGGAAACAGCGCCGCGAGGCCGAGCGCGCCGAGTGCGCCAATCAACAACCGGGAGAGGGCCGTGCGGCGGGTCAACTGGCGCCCGCCCATCTGGAGCGCAGTTTCAGCGGCGGCACGCATGCCGGGCGGCGACGGCTCGGGCTCCCGTTCCTCGCTGATTTCCTCAGGGATGAGCAGATCCCTCGCCCACAAAATGATCCCCGCGCCAAGCGTTCCGAGCGAGACGGCCAGGAGCGCGCCTTCCAGTTGTGGCTGTCCCCCGACGGCGTAGACCGCGGTGAGAGCCAGGCTCGCCAGGATGGAGAGGATGAACGCCGTCCCGACCAGGCGCCCATGTCCGTTCGCGGCGGGGCGTCCTGGCGAAGCATTGCCGGTGGCCCGCGGCTGCCGTCTCACCCCGTCCATCCTACTCCTCCTTGCGCCTTACGTGGTCGTGCCAATGAGCCGGATGGCCACGACCATCAGACCGAGACCGAGCAGCCACGCGACGAATCCCTCGATGACCGGGCCTTCGTGCCCCAGGCTCAGGCCTCCGGGATCCGGGGCATGCCTGAGGAAGACCACGTAGCGCACCAGGGCGTCGAGGTCACCGGCATCGATGATCTGCCTGCCGAACTTCGGCATCGGCCCGGGCCCGATCCGGATGGCTTCTGCGATCTGGGTCGGGGTGGCCTCGTGCAGGGACGGCGCCACCTGACCCTGTGCGACCGCCGCCCCTTGGCCGTCCGCGCCGTGGCAGGGGGCGCAGTTTTCGCCGAACAACTGCCCGCCGCGTGCGAAGCTCCCCCGCTCGGGGCGCACGGTCGGAATGGGCGGGCCGCCCGGTCCAAGCGAGACGATATACGCAACGAGCGCGTCGTTCTCAGCGCGCGAGAATCTCGGGGGTTGCCGTAGCGTCGGCTGGTTGGGATCCGCCATGGGCATCCGCCCGGTGGTGAGCATGAAATCCACCGCGGCGGCGCCGACGCCGATCAACGGGAGGGCCTGAGGTGTGCCGGTTCCCCCGAGTCCATGGCAACTCGAGCAGTGCGTGACGTACAACACTTCCCCCCGCCCGCCGGCCGGCCCTTGGGGCGACGTGGTAAGCGGGGCCGCAGGCGTCACGCCCGCGCAGAGCGTGATCCCCAGCCCTGTCGCCAGCCACAGGCCCAGCATCCACGCACTGCGTTTCCCCACGACTTCGCGCACCCCGGTCGTCAGCGAACCAGGTACACGGTCGCGAAGACTCCGACCCAAACCGTGTCCACAAAGTGCCAGTAGTACGCCACGGCGTCCGGACCCGACCGGTCACTACCGCGATACGCCCCTTGAGCGATTCGCGCCACCACCCCTCCCAGCAAAATGAGCCCGACGAGCAGATGCAGCGCGTGAAACCCCGTCAGCGCGAAGAAGATCGTGCCGTAGGCGTGCGTGCTCACGGAAAACGGCGATGCCGCCCACTCCGAGAACTTCCATCCCATGAAGGCGGTGCCCATGGCGGCGGTCAACAGGATGTAACCACGCATCGCGGCAAAATCCTGGCGGCGCAGGCTCTGCATCGCCAGGTGCATCGGGACACTCGACCCCCAGAGGACAATCGAGGCGGCCGTCGCCTGGAGGCGGGCCGACGAGGTGAACGCGGCGAGCGCGTCGTTCGGAGGCCAGACCGGTGTCACGCTACGAAGCGTGTAGTACGCTGCGAAGAGGCTGCCGAAGAAGATGATCTCTGAGGCAATGAAGAGCACCATCCCGAGCAGCACCGGCGCCGGGTACTCCGGGCGGCTGTGGGGCGTGGCGCGCGTCTCACTGATCGGAATTTGCATCGCCGCGATCGAACCTCACGCCATGCTGATGATGATCAGGCGGCTGCGGTCTCCCGCATCAACCCGATGAGCGCCGCGGTCGTCACGACCGCCCCGGGGATCAGCAGCCACGTGCCGTAGACCAGGCCCGCGAGCCCGGCGGTCAGGCCCGCCGCGAGCACGATGGGCCATCCGCTGCCGCGAGAAAAGACGCCGATCGGACGGCCCGCCCGTTCTTCGGGCCGGAGGTCCGGGTCGTCGCCGTCCGGCGCGCCCTGCCTTGCGGCCACACCGAGGTAGAGGGACGCGAAGAGCAGGGTCACGCACCACAAGCCGAACATCATCGTTCCCGCGATCTCGTACGAGACGAACCAGTAGACGACGTCGACGACGAGGAAGAAGGCCGCGGAGACCGCGAAGACGCGCGAGGTACTCCTCATCAGGCTTCCCTCCCGAGGCCGGCGACCCCTGGATGGCGGAGATCGAACGTTGGCCGCTCGGAGCGGATGGGAGGGATCTTGGTGAAGTTGTGCTCCGGCGGCGGCGAGGCCGTCGCCCACTCCAGGGAGAATCCACCCCATGGGTCGGGCCCGGCAGGGATCGGACGGCGTCGCGAGATCCAGACGTTTGCCAGCAGGGCCACCGCCGAGAGGCCCATCAAGAACGCGCCTGCCGTGGCGAGCATGTTCATTTCGGCCCACCCGGCGAGAGCCGGATACGTCACCACCCGGCGCGGCATGCCCCAGAGCCCGAGCAGGTGCATGGGGAAAAAGGTCAGGTTGAAGCCGATAAACGCCAGCCAGAAATTGAGCCGGCCCAGAGACTCTCGCAAGAGCGTCCCGGTCATCTTGGGAAACCAAAAGTAGATCGCGGCGAAGACGGCAAAGAGGCTGCCGCCCCCCAACACGTAGTGGAAGTGGGCCACCAGGAAGTAGCTGTCCTCCACATGGTAGTCGATCGGCGGAGATGCGAGCATCACTCCCGTGATCCCGCCGAGCAGAAAGTTGAGCAAGAATCCGATGCAGAACAGCATCGGGGTGGGAAACGTGAGCTGGCCGCGCCACATTGTGCCGATCCAGTTGAAGAACTTGATCCCGGTCGGCACGGCGATCAGGAACGACATCGCCGAGAAAAACGGGTTGACCACGGCGCCGGTGGTGAACATGTGATGCGCCCACACGCCCATGGATAGGCCGGCGATGCCCAAGGTGGCCAGCACCAGGCCTGTGTAGCCGAAGACCGGCTTGCGGGAGAAGACCGGGATGATCTCCGTGACCACGCCGAAGTACGGCAGGATCATTACGTAGACTTCGGGGTGCCCGAAAAACCAGAACAGGTGCTGGTACAGGACGGCGCTTCCGCCGTGCGCCGGATCGAAGATATGCCCGCCGAGCCGGCGGTCCACGAGCAGTAGGGCCAGCGTGGCGGCGAGCGGCGGAAACGCGATCAGGATCATGAGGGACGTGACGATCATCTCCCACACGAAGATGGGGAGACGCCACATCGTCATCCCCGGCGGCCGGTAGACGAGCGCCGTCACCAAGAGGTTGATCGCGGTCATGATCGAGGACGCGGCGACGAGGACCAACCCGAGGATCCAGAGGTCCATGCCCGGGCCCGGCGACCCGATGGTCGAGAGCGGCGCGAATGCCGTCCACCCGGACGCGCCGGCGCCGGAACTGGTCGCCAGCCCGCTGAAGACCACCAGCCCCCCAAAGAGAAACAACCAGTACGACAGCGCGTTCAACCGCGGGAACGCCATATCGGGCGCGCCCACCTGCAGCGGCAGCACGTAGTTGGCCAGGCCGAGCCCGAAGGGGGCGATGACCAGAAAGATCATCGCGGTGCCGTGCAGCGTGAACAGTTGGTTGTAGGTCTCACGCCCCACGAGATGCAGGCCCGGTTGAGCGAGCTGGGCCCGCATGAGGAGCGCCAGCGCCCCCGCCACCAGGAAGAAGGCCACCGTGGTCACGATGTACAGGACGCCGATGCGCTTGTGATCCGTGGTGGTCAGCCACGCCAGCAGTCCGGGCTGGCCCGCGGCGGGCGCTGCGCGCGCCACCACGGCGGTCACGGCCCTCCCTCCGGATGGCGCAACCAGCGCTCGTACTCCGCAGGGGACACCGCGCGGATCCTGAAGAGCATGCGGGTGTGATCGAGACCGCAGAACTCCGCGCACGATCCTAAGTAGGTGCCGGGGTCCTGTACGGTTAGGTCGACCTGATTGGTGATCCCGGGCATCGTGTCCCGTTTGAAGAGGAACGACGGAATCCAGAAGGCGTGCATCACGTCGGCCGACTCGAGGATGAATCGGATGGGCCGGCCGGTGGGGACCACGGCCTCGGGAGGCCGGTCCGGCGTGCCCGCGACCTGCACCGGGGTGCCCTCGTACTGGAACCGCCAGGACCACTGGAAGCCGGTCACCCGGATCGTGACCGGTGGATCCGCTCCGGTCGCGACCTGGTCGACGAACACCTCGGTGCGATAGGTCAGGATGAACAGCCCGGCGACGATGAGCAGCGGGATCGTCGTGTACGCGATCTCGAGCGGAACGTTCTCGCGGAACTGCGGCGGTAGTTCGTCGCTGCGCTTGCGGTACTTGACGATCGACCAGAAGATCAGGCCGTAGACCACCGCGGCGACCCCGACCGCGGCGAAGAAGAAGACCGTCCAGAGGGCGTGGATCTGACGCGCCTGCAGCGTGGCTCCCTGTGGAGGCCCGAATGGGCTCCCCAGTCCAGCAGCGAGGAGCGCGATGTGCCACGGGAGTGACGTGACCATGACACGACCGGGGATCCGACCTGGACTCGCGTGCTCGATCGCGTATTCCCCCGGAGTTTCCTCTTGAGTTCCTGAACTCCTTCCATCGGGGACCTTCTCGGCTGTTTGCCCCACCTGCCCTGGTCAGTCTCCACGAAAGTCCGTTCGTGTCCTCCGAAGATCTTCAACGCCCGCTGGTCTGATAGTGGAGGGCGCGCATTTCTTCTGCAATAATGAATGCGAGTTTTGCCATCGCCGCGCGCACAAGGCGAATGAGGAGGGGCTGCCCTCGAGGGAGGTCGCGCTTGCGTCCGGCGCCGTCGGTCGATAGTTCGCTCGCCACGAAGCTGCTGCCAACCGTGCTCCGCGTGATCGCCGGAAGTGCGGACGTCATCAGCTTTCTCGGGCTGGGCGGCCTGTTCACCGCTCACATCACCGGCAACCTAGTCGTTCTAACCGCGCACATCGTCAGCGGCGACGCTGCCCAGGTCGCGCCGATGCTCTCGGTTCCGGTGTTCATGATGGCGCTCGGCCTGACGAGATTGCTTGCCTATGGTTTGGAATCGCGTGGGCTCGCCTCACTGCGGCCCCTGCTTCTGCTGCAGTTCCTGCTGCTCGCCGCCTTTCTCGTCCTCTGCATTGCTGCCGGTCCGCGCATCGACCCGAACGCGGCAAACGCGATCCTCGCTGGCATGGTCGGCGTCTCGGCGATGGCGGTGCAGAACGCATTTGCACAGATCGCGCTCCGAGGGGCGCCGCCAACGGCGGTGATGACGACCAACGTCACCCGCTTTACGATGGATGTCGTCGAAGTGTTGCTTGGACGCGATCCGGGCGATGTCGCCACGGCGCGCACCCGCGCGAAACACACCTGGCCGGCGATCGTCGGCTTCGTCGTCGGCTGCGGCCTCGGGGCGGCGTTCGAAGGTGCAGTTGGCCTGTGGTCCCTAACGTTGCCCGCGGGTCTCGCCCTGGTGGCGCTTGCGATGGGTTTTGCGGATCCAAGCTTAGGCTGAGATCGGGGGCCCGCGGTTCGTCCGGCGCAAGGAGCTGAAGCGATTCGAACGAGGAAGGGAGTTGACGCTGCTGTGGCGAGGAAAAGTGTGGCGGCGCTTCTCGTTGAGACGCTCGCGACCGCCGGAGTGGACCGAATCTACGGAGTCGCGGGGGATTCCCTCAACGGCATCACCGATTCGATTCGTCCGCGGCACGATATCCGCTGGTGTCACGTCCGGCACGAGGAAACCGCGGCGTTTGCCGCCGGGGCAGAGGCGCATCTGACCGGTCGCCTCGCCGTGTGCGCC
>DASSXJ010000178.1 GCA_035703895.1 bacterium
CCAGACGGGAACGGCCTCGAGACCCGACCGCCAGAACGCGTGATCCTCCGGGCGCCGCCGCCCGCTGATCCGGGCGTCCCATTCCACGATGCCCTGGTCGCCTGGGCGCGCCTCCCGGACGCATGCGCCGCTTGGGTCAACGCGCTCCGCGTGGTTCACGACGGCGGTCAGGAGAACGTGCGGCCAGTGCGGATGCAGTCCGGCCCGGACGTAGAGGGCAAGCGCGCGCGGATCGGTCGAGCTCAAGGTGCAGTAGCGCTCGGCGCCCGCGGAAAGGGCGCGTGTGAGAAGCGATCGGCCGATACCGCGCGACTGGTGGCTGGGCTCGACGAAGAACTCGCTGAGGAAGCCGATGCCGCTCCGGATTATGAGCCCCACAAATCCGACGGCCTTGCCGGCGGCGTCCGCGATCCACACGTCGCCCGTCTCAACTTCGTGATAGTAGATCCGCGGAATAGGCGCCTCGGGAAGCTGGGATGCATGCAGCCTAAACTGCACATCCCGGTAAATCCTCCACATCTCTGGGACGTCGTCCCGGGAACCTCTGCGAACTGAAACCGGGTTCAGGGGAGTAATAGCAAGTAGGGGTGCTCGAGGACGCGCTTGACCCGCTGGAGGAACTGCGCGGCGGGGGCGCCATCGACGACCCGGTGGTCGAACGTCAGGGACAACACCATCATGGACCGGATCTCGATGCGGTCGCCGACGGCCGCCGGCCTCCGGTGCAGCCGGCCCACGCCCAGGATTGCGGCATCCGGGGAATTGAGCACCGGGGTAAACCCATCGACATCGTACATACCCAGGTTGGTGACGGTAAAGGTGCTGCCCTGCATCTCTTCCGGCCGCAGCCGGTTGCTCCGCGCGCGATCGGAGAGATCCTTGATCGCCGCGGAGATCTGTCCGAGGGTCGCCCGGTCGGCCTGCCGCACCACGGGGACGACCAGGCCGTCGTCGAGCGACACGGCGACGCCAACGTGAATCTCGGGGAGGCGCCGGACCGCCTCGCCCTCCCACCGGGCATTGATCCTGGGATGCTCGCGCAGCGCCACCGCCGCGGCGCGGACGATGAGGTCGGTATACGTGACGCGAACGCCCTCGCGTCGTTCGAGTTCGGGGCCCACCTCCGCGTGGAGCCGGACGCTTTCCTCCATGTCGACTTCGGTCGTCAACGTGAGCTGGGCGGTCGTGTGCAGGCTCTCCATCATCCGCCTGGCGATGATGGAGCGCATCCGCGCCGCTGCGGGGGACTCTTCAGGCTGACCGGCGGACGGCCGGAACGTCGAGGATGGCGCGGTGGACGGTGGCGGAGCGGGCGGCCCTCCGGCACGCGATGCCGCCGCTGTCTGGATGTCGCGCTCGATGATCCGCCCGTCGGGGCCGGTGCCCACCACCGCGCGCACGTTGATCCCGTGCCTCTCGGCGAGCGCGCGGGCGCGTGGAGAAATCTTCACCCGCGCGGACGGGTCGCCGATCGCAGCCGGCTGCGGCAGGATACTGCGGCCGGATACGGCGGCTTCGCCATCCCTTGTCCCGGGCGCGGGGGCTACGGCCTCGCCCGGCTCGCCGATCAACGCGATGGGAGTCGCGACGGCGACGGTGCCTCCTTCAGGGACGAGGATCTTGAGCAGCACGCCTGATGCGGGCGCCTCGATCTCGAGCGTGGCCTTGTCGGTCATCACCTCGAACAGCGGCTCGCCCTTGGCGACCCGGCTGCCCTCGGGCTTGAGCCACCTGACGACGGTCCCCTCGTCCTGCGTCAGACCCAGACGGGGGAGCACGACCTCGGTCGGCATCATGCCACCAGCCGGCGCACGGCGGTCACGATATCCTCCGCCTGTGGGAGCGCGGCCGCCTCGAGGCCCGCGTTGTACGGAATGGGCACATTCTTTGCGCACAACCGCAGTGGCGGGGCGTCCAACGCGTCGAACGCGGCGGTCACGACTTGGGTGATGATCTCCGCGCCGATCCCGCACCGCTCGTACGCCTCGTGGCCGACCACGAGGCGCCCGGTCTTCCGCACCGAGGCGACCACGGTGTCAAGATCGAACGGCACGAGCGACCGGGGATCGATGACTTCGAGCTCGATGCCCTCCTTGGCGAGCGTCTCCGCCGCGGCGAGGGCCTTGTGCACCATCGTGTGGACGCCGACGAAGGTCGCGTGCCGGCCCTCGCGCTTGCGGTCCGCGACGCCGAGCGGGATCGTGAACTCGCCTTCGGGAACCGGTCCGCGGAGGTTGTAGAGGGCCTTGTGCTCCAAGAACACCACGGGATTGTCGTCTCGGATCGCGCTGATCAGCAGCCCTTTGGCATCGGCGGGCGCGCTCGGGGTCACCACCTTGAGCCCCGGGATATGGGCGAACCAGGCTTCGAGCGACTGCGAGTGCTGAGCGGCGTTCCCCCGTCCGGCACCCTGCTGGGCGCGAAAGACGACCGGGACTCGGGCTTTGCCGCCGAACATGTATCGAATCTTGGCCGCCTGATTCACGATCGGCTCCATGGCGAGACCCATGAAGTCGACGTACATGAATTCGGCCACGGGACGCGCGCCGGCCACCGCGGCGCCGATGGCCACCGCCGCGATTGCCTCCTCGGAGATCGGCGTGTCGCGCACGCGCTGCGGGCCGAATTCGTCGACGAGCCCCTTCGTCACGCCGAAGATCCCCCCGCCGCCCCACACCGCGACGTCCTCGCCCAGGACGAACACCCGGGGATCCCGCCGCATCTCCTCGCGCAGCGCCTCGTTCAGCGCCTCGGCGTAGGTCAATGAGCGGATTCCGGCGGGGGCGGTGGGTGTCGTCTCGATCAGGGGGCGGCTCATGCGTACACGTCCTCCATCAGCGCGGTCAGCTCGGGCTCGGGGCTGGCCTTCGCAAACGCGACGGCCGACTCGATTTCGCCGGCCACCTCCCCGCGCAGCTGCTCGACGTCGGCGGCCGCAAGCACACCCCGACCGATGAGCGTCTGCTCGAACCGCTCGATCGGGTCGCGCCGGCGCCATGCGTCAACCTCGGCTTTGTCGCGGTAGTTGAGCGGATCGCCGACATGGTGCCCGAAGTACCGATAAGTCACGCAGACGATCAGCGACGGTCCGCCGCCCGCCCGGGCCCGTGCCGCCGCATCGGCGACCGCCCGGTACACGGCCAGCACGTCCATGCCGTCGCAGCCGACTCCGGGGAATCCGTACGCGGTCGCCCGCACCGTTGGATCCGGCACCGACGTGAACTTGTCGGCCCGGGCCGACATGGCGTACTGGTTGTTCTCGCAGACGAACACCACGGGGAGCTTCCAGATCGCGGCGAGGTTCGCCGACTCGTGCAGAATACCTTGGTTCAGCGCGCCATCGCCAAAGAAACACACGGTCACATCGTCCCGGCCGGCGAGTTGCGCGGCCAGCGCGGCGCCGGCCGCGAGCCCGATGCCGCCTCCGACGATTCCGTTGGCGCCGAGGATCCCGGCTTCCAGGTCCGCGATGTGCATGGAGCCGCCCTTGCCTTTGCAGTACCCTGTGGCCTTGCCCAACAGCTCGGCCATCATGAGCCGGGGGTCCCCGCCCTTCGCGAGGCAGTGCCCGTGTCCTCGGTGCGTGCTCGTGATGCGGTCGTTCGGATGGAGCGCCGCGCAGGCGCCCACGGCCACCGCCTCCATGCCGATGTACGGGTGCGTGGAGCCGCGCATCACTCCTTCGCGGTACAGCTCGAGGGCGCGCTGATCAAACTGCCGGATCGTCAACATGGTGCGGAGCATGGCCCGCAACTGCTCTTGGGTCAACGCCGCCGGGATCTCAATCGCCATCGTCATCGCTCCTCGCTCACATCCTGGCCGGCTACCGGGAGCCCTCGCCCTGCTCGTCCTCTTCTTCCTCGAGCCCGACGGAAAACGATCGCTCGAGCAGGGACTGCGGAAACGCGCGAAACGCCAGGTGGGTGTTCGTCCGGACGATTCCGGGGATCTCCACCATCCGGCCCGTGACGATCTCGGCCAGTTCGTCGTACTCCTTGAGGCGCAGCACAGCGATGATATCCCACTCCCCGGTGACGGAATACACTTGCTCCACGCCCGGGGTCTCGGCGAGCCTGCGTGCGACCTCCTGCATCCGCCGCCGTTCGGCTTGAATCATCACAAATGCCGTAAACATCACGTTTCCTCCGGCCGGGCACGTGGTGAAGACGCGCGCTGCTCGGACGCGGTACTCGTTCGCGACGGCCGGAGGAAAGTCTTGCTCGCTCAGACCGTCCCCAGCCGGTAGGCCAGTCCGAAGTAGACGGCGGTCTCGAGGACCAGGTCCTCGATCGCCACCGATTCGCTCGGACCGTGCGCGCGGCGCCGCGAGGGATCGCTGTCGGGATGGAGGGGGGCGAACCCGTACGCGGGCACGCCCAGTTCCCGCACGAACCGGGAATCCGTAAACCCCCCGCTGATCGTCGGGACCACTTCCGCGTTTCGTCCCAAGGCCTGGCTGAGTACGTCGGACAGGAGCCCCACCCACTCACCCTCCGCCGGGGAGGCGTTGGCGACGGCGGTACAGTCGATCCGGACGTCGGCGCCGGGCAGGAGACCGCGGACCGTCTCGGCGACATAGTCCGGCCCTTGGTGCGGAAGCGCTCGGACGTCGCAGACGAGGCGGACGGCGTCCGGCACGCTGTTCGACTTGACGCCCCCGGAGATCATCGTCGGGGTGACCAGCATCCGGGACACCTGCCGGCAGTGATCCGCGAGCCGCGGGTTGGAGGACGCGAGCTGCCCGACCACATCGTCCACCGTGGCCGGGGTGATCGGCCCGATGGCGCGGCGCAGGTAGGGGAAGATCGGCCCGCTGGTATCGCGCTCAGGATCATACGCCCGGAGTCGCTCCAGCGCCTGCACCGCGTGGAACAGCGCATTGTCGCCCTGCCACGGTTGGGCCGCGTGCGCTCCGCGCCCGCGGAACGTCGCCTGCACTTCGAATCGACCCTTTTCCCCCACCCCCAGGAGGCACCATGCGGCGTCCTTGACCTTGATAAACATCCCGCCGCCTTCGTTCACACAGTAGCGGGCCCGCAGGCGCTCCGGATGCGCCTTGGCCACCCACCCCATCCCGTACGCGCCGCCGGCTTCTTCGTCGGCGACGCAGACGAACCCGACGGGATGCGCAAGTGAGACCTTCATCCGCCGCAGCAGGATGAGGGCCATCACCTGGGCCGCCACGGTGCCCTTCATATCCGCGGCGCCCCTCCCATACACGTAGCCGTCTTCGACCGTCCCGGCGAACGGCGGATGCGTCCACTGGGCTTCGTCGCCGGCGGGCACGACGTCCGTATGCGACGCAAGGGTCAGGCACGGATGGCCGCTCGACCCCGGAAGGGCGGCGAACACATTGCCCCGCTCGGGGATTCTTCCCTGGATCTCCGCGGTGATCCCTTCGGCGGTGAGTCGCTGTTTGAGAAACTCAGCCGCGGGGGTCTCGTGACCGGTGGGCATCACCCCGGTGTTCGTCGTGTCGATCCGCACGAGGTCGCGCGTGAGCGCCACGATCTCGTCACGATGCGCTTCTGCGATCTTGCGGATGTCGGGGGCCGTCATAGTCTCCGCTACTTCTCCGGCGGCGCGATCCGACCCTCGCGTTCCCCCGCCGGCCCGCTACTTGTCGATGTGACCACAAAGAGGTGTGTGGCGGGCTGATCCTGAACCAGGCTCGGGCAGGGGCGATCTTATACGATCTTATAGAGGGGGAATGTCCGCATGGCGAAGGTTTTTGCACAGGTGGTCGGCATCGTCCTGCTCCTCATCGGCGTTATCGGCCTGTTCACCGGCACACTGCTCGGGGCGAGAACCACCGTGGTCCACAACCTGATTCACCTCGTCAGCGGCGCGATCGGGGCCTACACGGGCTTCACGGGCTCCGGCTATCGATCGTTCGCGCAGATCTTTGGCATTGTCTACACGCTCGTGGCAGTCATCGGCTTCGTCGCCCCGGGCACGCTCGGCAGCCTCGGCGTTCCGGTGAACACCGCGTACAACCTCGTCCATCTCATCATCGGTGTGTGGGGCATCTGGGCCGGATTCAGCAAAGAACTCGCCACGGCCTGACATCGGCGAGTCCGCATGTCCCGTGGGCCCCGGCTCTCGCCGGGGCCCACGTGCTGGTAGGGTCAGCGCTATGGGGTGAGCAGGACTTTGATCGACTCCTGAGCGGCAGTCTTCCGGAACCCCTCTTCCCAGGCCGTCATCGGCAGCACGTCTGAGATCATCGGGTCGGCCTGTACGAGCCCCTGGGCGAGGAGCGCCAGCGCCCTCGGCCACGACAGGAGCGAGGAGCCATACGTGCCGACTACGCGCAGTTCATGCATCGCCACCTGCTCGTAATCGCACTCAATCCGCCGTCCCATCAGCCCGACCTGCACGAGCGTCCCGATCCGGCGGAGAGCGCCGAGGCATGCGTCGAGCGAGCGCGGGGCGCCCGCGCACTCGAATGCGACGTCGACGCCAAGACCGCCGCTCCACTCGCGGGCGGCGGCGACCAGGTCCTGCGCGTCCACGTCCACCGTCGCCTCCGCGCCCAGCCGGCGGGCCAGATCCAATCGCCGCCCATCGCGCGCCGTTCCGCCGGCGAGGACCCGACCTCCCTGCGCGCGCACAACCTGGAGGACCAGCAGCCCAATCGGCCCCACGCCGTTGACCAGCACCGCGTCGCCCGCGGTCACGCGCGCCCGCTCGCACACCGCGTGGACCGCCACCGCCGTCGGCTCCGCGAGCGCGGCGTGTTGGAGGTCCAACGCGCGCGGCACGCGGTGGACCATCTCCGCAGGCACCACGACGTACCGGGTGAACGCGCCGTGCACCCCGTGCCCGATCGAGCGGCGGCGCTCACACATCAAGACATCGCCGGTCAGGCAGTACCGGCACCGGCCGCACCGGATCGCGGCCGGCATGGCGACGACCGGATCGCCCAGCGCAAATCCTTCTACGCCGTCTCCCAGCCGGTCGATCTGCCCGCTGAACTCATGCCCGAGGATCACCGGAGGACGGCTCGGGAACTCCTCGCGCAGGATATGGATGTCCGTCCCACAGATCCCCGCTGCCGCGACCGCGATCCGGACCTGCCCGGCCCCCGGCTGCGGCTCGGGCATCTCCATGAGCTCGACGTTCCCCGGCCCCGAACGGACCTTCACGACAGCCTTCATCACGCCGCCCCTGCCAGACGAAGGGCGGTGCCCAAGAGAACAGCCGCGCCCCGGGTGCAGTCCTCTTGGGAGGTCCACTCGGCTTCGTTGTGGCTTAATCCGCCGGCGCTCGGGACGAAGATCATGCCGGCCGGATACCGGTCCGCCACGTACTTGGCGTCGTGACCGGCGCCGGCCCATACCCGATGCGCGGAGTACCCTAGGTCCGCCGCGGCTTCGGCGACCGTTTCGACAACGAGCGGATGAAATGGGGTGGGTGGACTCCGCCAGAACTCGGAAGCCAGCACCTCGACCCCATCCCCCTTGGCGACCTCAGCGCAGAGCTGCTGGAGCCGACGCCACGCGGCCTCCAGCACCTCTGCGTTCCGGGCCCTGAGATCGGTCGACATGCGCACCGCGCCCGCCACCACGTTGATCGTGTTCGGGCTCACCTCGCACCGGCCAACGGTGGTGCGCAGGCCGGAAAAATCTTCGGTCATCTGCCGAACTCCAAGGACGATACGGCTCGCGGCCACGAGCGCGTCCCGGCGATCACCCATGGGAGTCGGCCCTGCGTGCGCGGCGCGGCCGACCACGTCCGTCCACCCCCAGGCAATACCCTCCACGCCCTCGACGACTCCGATCTCGCGGCCCTCGCGTTCCAGAATCGGCCCCTGCTCGACGTGCAACTCGATGTAGGCTGTGGGTGCCTGCAGGCGGTCCGCGACATTGCCGCAGTACCCGATCCGCCGAAGTTCGTCGCCGAACGTGCGGCCATCGCGATCCCGGGCGGCGTACGCCTCCTCGACCGTGAACTGCCCGCACACCGCCCCGCTCGCGAGCATCGCGGGAGCGAAGCGGGCCCCTTCTTCGTTGGTCCAGCACACCACTTCTACAGGTCGCGTTGTCGCCACGCCCGCATCGTTCATCGCGCGGACCGCTTCGAGGGCGCCGAGGACGCCGAGCGCTCCGTCGAACCGGCCGCCGGTTGGGACGGTGTCGAGGTGTGACCCACACACAACCGGCGCGGCGGCCGGATCCATACCTGCTCGCCGCCCGTAGATGTTGCCGAGGTCGTCCACCCGGACGGCGCACCCGACCGCCCGCAGCCACCGCACCAGGAGATCCCGCGCCCCACGATCCTCGTCGCTCAGGGCGAGGCGGTGAACGCCGCCCGCGGGCGTGCGCCCGATCTCCGCCATCGTCATCAGCGACTCCCAGAGGCGCGCGCCATTGACCGCAGCCTGTCCCGACATGCCAACCCTCCCAGCGGTCTGGGTTCGCCGGGTCGGTCGGGGCTCCCTGGGGTCGCGTCCTGCTTAGACGATCGCGATCAATATCCGCCTCCAGCCGTCCTCTGGACGATCACGGGGTACGAGACGACCACCGATGGGTCAGCGCCGGTGGCCTGTAGCTTCACGATAAACGTGCCTGGTTTCGCGGTTGAGGTGACCCCGACGCTTAACGTGGCCGTGAAGGGTGGATTTCCGGTGACCGGGCTGAACTGGATGGTCATACCGCTCGGTACATCCCACGCCATGAGGCTCGTCCCCCCGGTCTTCCCGGACCGCAGAGCGACCGTGACCTTGGCTGAGGCCGTTCCTCCTTGGTCAACGGTCAGAGTCGCAGGCTCGAGCGCGAGGGCGGACGTTGCTCCTTGCCCATTGCCCTGCCCTGCCGCCCAAGGGATGAATCCCAAGCCAACGATGAGCGCCGGGATGAGTGATTGCCAAGGGCGCCGCATGCATCACCTCCCGACAGAGCCTTACCGACATCCCAACTACCAATTGTCGCAGAACTTTGCACCCGATAGTATGTTGACCCAGCCGGACGCGAAGTCCTCGTGGATAGGGCATGATCACGGGCGGGCACCGCAGAATACTGCCTCCGGAGGTGTGCGCCGATGACCGATCCATCGCACCTGCGGAGCGAAGGCGACCTCAACATCTCGCCGCGGCGCCGCCAATGGCAGGCCGCGGCCCTCGACGCCGAGACGAAGGCCGTCCTCGAGGAAGACGATCGCTACTTCCTCCATCAGTCGCTCTCGACGCCGTGCCTGAATGCGATGCGAAGCTGCGACGGCCTCTACATCGAGGACCTGCAGGGCCGCCGGTACATGGACTTCCACGGAAACTACGTGCACCAGGTGGGGTTCGCCAACCCGGCCGTGATCGCGGCGATCAAGGCACAGCTCGACGATCTTTCGTTCTGTACCCGCCGCTACACCAACCGCACCGCGGTCGCGCTGGCGAAGAAGCTGGCCGCACTCGCCCCAGGCGATCTGAACAAAGTGCTCTTCTGTCCCGGGGGAACCGGCGGCATCGGCATGGCGCTCAAACTGGCCCGGGTGGCCACCGGCCGTCACAAGACGATCTCGATGTGGGACTCCTTCCACGGTGCCTCGCTCGATGCGATTTCGGTAGGGGGCGAGGAGATCTTTCGGGGCGGAATCGGCCCACTGCTCCCCGGCACCGAACACGTGCCGCCGCCCGACCCGTACCGCTGCGTGTGGGAGTGCGGACGTCGAGGGGGGTGCGACCTCAAGTGCGCCGACTACATCGCGTACGTGCTGGAGAAGGAGGGCGACGTCGCGGCGGTCGTCGCCGAAACCATCCGCAGCACGCCCGTGGTCCCGTCGCCCGACTACTGGCCCGCGGTGCGCCGCGCCTGCGACCGGCACGGCGCGCTCCTGATCCTCGATGAGATCCCCACCGCGCTCGGCCGGACCGGGACGATGTTCGCCTGCGAGCACTACGCCGTCGTGCCGGACATCCTGGTGATCGGCAAGGGGCTGGGCGGGGGCATTCTCCCGCTCGCCGCGCTCATCGCGCGCGAAGGCCTCGACGTGGCGGGGGAACGGGCGCTGGGGCACTACACGCACGAGAAGAATCCGGTGGCGTGCGCCGCCGCCCTCGCGACAATCGCGTACATCGAAGACCACGGGCTCCTGGGACGGGCCCGGGACCTGGGACGCTACGCGCTCGACCGGATTCGGGCGATGATGGATGACCACCCATTGATTGGGGACGTGCGTGGAATCGGGCTGCTGCTCGGGATGGAACTCGTGGCGGATCGAGCCACGCGGGAGCGCGCGACGGACGAGGCCGAGGCGGTCATGTACGAAACCCTCTCCCGTGGGCTGAGCTTCAAGCTGACGATGGGCAGCATCATCACCCTCGCCCCTCCCCTGACGATCCGGCGGGAGGAGATGGACCGGGCGCTCGCCATCCTCGATGCGTCCCTGACCAAGGTAGAGGCCACGCGGAGATCATGATCAAAGAGGGCAACACGGTGACGCATCAGAAATCCCGGTGGAGTATCATGCCGAACACCCCGGTCGGCCTGTTGCGTTCTTCGCCGCGCTCTGTGCGGCGTCGCGCCGGCACGCCGCTTCAGGATGCGCTGCGGGTGGTCGCCGCATGGCTCGACTACAAGCGGACGTACCACCGGATTCCCGCCCTCTCAGTCGGGGTGGTCCATGGAAACGATATGGTCTTCCGCGCGGCCTACGGGTACGCCGATGAGGCCGCCCGCCGCAAGCCGACCGATAGAACCTGCTACCGCGTCGCATCCATCTCGAAGACCTTCACTGCTACCGCGGTGATGCAGTTGGTCGAGCGCGGACTGGTGCGCCTCGACGAACGCGCAGACTACTATGTGCCGTGGTTCAAATCACGGCGGGGTGGGTCGCTCGACGCGATCACGGTCCGCCATCTCCTCTCGCACGGCGCTGGGGTCGAGCGTGACGGCAGCGACCATTGGACCACTGACCGATTCCCGACGCTCGAGCAGCTCAAGGCACGCGTCCGAGACGGCGTCGCCGTCTTCCCTCCGCTGGAGCGGTGGAAGTATTCGAACCTCGGGTATGCGGTCCTGGGGCAGGTCGTGGCGGCCGCGGGCGGCCGATCCTACGAAGACTGCGTCCGAGCGGGGATTCTCGAGCCGCTGGGGTTGACGCACTCCGGGTTCGACCTCACCCCGAAGATCATCCAGAGTCTGGCGCTCGGCTACGGCCGGGAAGGACCCGGCCGTGGCAGGGCACCGTTCACGCATCCGGACACGAACGTCTGGCGCGCCGCAGCCGGGATGGTGTCGAACGTCGTCGATCTCTGCGCGTTCATGTCCGCCCAGTTCCCGGGCAGCGGGCGGCTCCTGAGCGATCTCAGCAAGCGGGAGATGCGGCGGCCGCAGTGGCAACGGGCCGGGGAAGGCTATGGACTGGGCTACCACATTTGGACCGTCGATTGCACGCCCATTGTCGGACACGGCGGAGGCTTCCAGGGCTTCAAGACCGCGATCGGCATGGACACCGAGCGGAAGATCGGGGTCGCGGTCTTGACGAACGCCATCGACGGACCGGCCCAGCCGCTGATGATCGGAATCTTCCAGACCATCTACGACTGTCTCGGGCGCGTCGATTCACGCGCCTCCTCGTCCGCGACGAGTGCCGCCCTGCTGAGGTACGAGGGCCGCTATACCAACAGATGGGGGGAGCTGGAGATCGTCAGGGTGGGCAACCGCCTCGTGGGATTCGAACCGAGAAGTGATCGCCCACTTCGTGACGTGGACGAGCTCGAGCGACGGGGACCCGGGCGCTTCCGGATCGTCGCCGGCGCCGGGATCGGCAGCATCGGCGAGGCGGTCACGTTCCAGTTGGATGCCAGGGGTGTGCCGAGGCGCCTGCGCTGGGGGCCCACCCCAATGCGCCGCGTGAAAACGAACCGCCAATCCTAGCGGCTTCAACGATGCCCGTATTCACGGGCTCCGCCCGGACCGTCCCGAGCTCGATCGGCCACGCATGTTCGAGCCGCTCGCGAAGGAGCCAGCACTTGTTCTTGACAAGAACGTGAAGGACAAGGGCCACCATATCTAACACAAGCGGATCCAAGGAGGTACATTCTATGTGGATGGCGGGACGTAAGATCATCAGCGTTGTGCTGTTTTCGTTAGTAGTGTCCGTGGGGGTGGCATCCGCTCAATACAACTACCCAACGACTCCCCAGCCGACCCAGCCACCTAGCCAATCCACCAGCCTCAACGTGGCCAGCGCAGTGATTGAGGGGAAGTCGCAGCCGATTCTTGTGGACGCAAAAGGCATGAGCCTCTACTATCTGACGTCCGATACCGCGACATCGAGCGCTTGTACGGGAGCATGTACCGGGGCCTGGCCGCCATTGTTGGGGGCCGTCGCTCCAAAGGCCCCGGCCTCGGTGACGGGTAAGATTGCGATCATCCAGACCGCCAACGGATCCCAGGTAAGTTACAACGGCCACTTACTCTATAGGTTTGGGGTTGATTCCAAGCCTGGCGATGTTCAGGGGGAGGGCCGGAATGGACCAAAGAACGGCGTCTGGCACGTCGCGACCCCCGACCTGAAGCCGGCCATATAGTTCCGCCGCGGAAAGTGGGGGATGAGAAAGGCGGCCTAGGTGTTCCCGCTGGCGTACAGCCACCGGGCCACCAGCGCCTCCGTGTCGCCGCCGAACGTCTCTCGGGAGCCTTCCGATAGGACCGTGCCGGTCCGCATCACGTACACGTAATCCGCGATCTCCAGGGCCCGCTTGATATT
>DASSXJ010000179.1 GCA_035703895.1 bacterium
AAGCAGATGCGCGGCTTGGGTGTGATCGAGAGAGGCGAGGAGGGTCTTCGCTTCGCTTAGCGAGTGCCGGGGAAACCCGATTGTATGGTCCGGCACGGGTCCTGCTGCGCTTGGGCGGGACCCGTCCCTAGCGTCATGCCAAGCTGCGCTCTCCACCCGCCTTGCGCCGTCCACAGTCCTTGGAAATTGAGACCGGCCAGCGATGAGCCTAATCCCAGCTGGACGCCCTGGGAAGGCGAGGCCGCGGCGGAGACGACGACCGGCCCGGTGCGAACCTGCATGGTCGGGGAGCCTCCCCCCAGGCCGGTCGTGTAGCCAAGGGTGACGGGTCCTAGGTTCAGGGTGGTCCCAGCAAAGTTCTGGATTTGCCCCGACGGCGAAACGACCGCGGCGGTCGAGAGAGCGAAGTCGCCAAACGACGCCTCGATCGCTCCGGCGGGTCCAAGGCTACTCTCTCCCAGCATGATCGTCCCCGCGCCTCCGGGAACCTTGTACCCGACCAGGTTCATCGCGTTGCTCGCAATGAATCCCCAGCCAGTGTCCCACAGGACCTGGACGCCGGGTACGGCCGGAACTCCGAGTTGTTGCAGCGGTGTGATCAGCGCGCTCGATGCCAGCACGCGGGCGTCCGAAGGTGTCCATGCTAAGCGCCAGTTCCCCGGGGCCCATTCCGCGTCGAACGAGGGTGTGTTGAGCACGACGTGCGATGCATCCGCCGTAATGTAGGACTGATCGAGGCAGCCACTCCCGAGTGCGTGCCCCGGGGTCTGTGAGGGCCCGTCTGCGACGACCTGGATCGGGCGGGCTTCGATGCTGTCCGGCATATTGAGGATGAGGGTCGCCGTGCCGGTCCGGATCCCCCGCACCGTGACTTCGTCTGTGCCCGTGGACACCTCAGCGACATCCCGAACATTCGTTTCCGCACGGACGACCCCGGGAACCGGGACTGTCACGGCTTGCCCGACGATCACCCTGAGGGCGTACGTGGATAAGGGAGCAGCGCCCACCCACTGCGCCGCCCCGATAATAAGAGGAACGAGAATCGCTACGATGCAAGGGACGATGATCTTCCGCATACGATATTGGGATGCCCAATGTGGGTCCGCGATTGGACCTGAAGTTACGCCACCGTCGTGGCGGTCCCCTCCTATTTTTTCTTTTTTCGGTTTGAGGTGTAGCAAAAGTGGAAATAACAGAAGCGTAACCCATCCCAATCACAGAGGTTTCTAATTCGCCTTACCCTCCCGACTCAGAGCCGGTGGGTCTCGGGCACGCGCATTCACATGGATGCGCACTCGAGGCGCCGGGGCAGTATCTGGCTGGGATATCGGGGCCCGATTGGGGTGATAGTCCTGGGGTTGTGGCTCGCGATCGTCCCCGGCGCGAGCCCCTCGGTCACTCCGCAGGCGACGTTTGGTTTCGAGGATGTCACCACCCTGGCGCGCGGTCTCGGCGCGAGTCCGTACCGTTCCCAAGAGGATCGCATCCCAGAGTTCCTCCACCGGCTCGGATACGATCAGTACCGGGATATCCGGTTCAAACGGCAGCGCGCTTTATGGCGGGATGCAGGGCTGCCATTTCAGGTGGAGTTCTTCTTTCCCGCGTACAACTTCAGCCAGCCGGTCGCCATCGACGTGATTGACCCCCGCGGGGCGCGGCCCGTACCCTTCTCTCCCGACCTCTTTACCTACGGAAGCGTGCGCTTTCCCGCGCCGGTGCCGTCCGGACTCGGGTTCGCCGGCTTCCGGCTCCGCTATCCGATCCATACCACGTCCACTGCGGACGAGTTCGCCGTCTTTCTCGGGGCGAGTTACTTTCGGGCATTGGGGAAAGGCGAGGGGTACGGCCTCTCGGCCCGAGGGCTCGCGATCAACACCGCCGATCCCAACGGGGAAGAGTTTCCGTCGTTCACAAAGTTTTGGCTGGAGACCCCCTCGCGCTCTGCTGACACGATGACCCTCTACGCCCTTCTCGACGGTCCGAGTGCGGCCGCTGCGTACCGGTTTGCCATCCGCCCGGGCGCCCCGACGTCGATGGATGTCACCACCGCGGTGTTCCTGCGCGCCCCGGTCGCGGTGCTGGGGATCGCCCCGCTGTCCAGCATGTTCTTGCACGCAAAGAACACGGCGCGCACGCCGGGGGATTTCCGACCGGAGGTCCACGACTCCGACGGCCTGTTGATCGCCTCGCGGGCGGGCGAATGGACCTGGCGGCCCCTAGTCAACCCCTCAGGCGTCCTGGTCAGCTCATTCTCATTCGAGAACCCGGCGGGGTTCGGGCTGATGCAGCGCGACCGGGATTTTGACCACTACCAGGATCTCGAGGCCCGCTACGATCTCCGGCCCAGTGCGTGGATCGTACCGCACGGCAACTGGGGAGAGGGCCAGGTCCGCCTGGTCGAGCTCCCCTCGCAGGATGAATTCTTCGACAACATTGTCGCCATGTGGGTCCCGGCGCACCTTCCACCGGCGGGGAGCCCGCTCCGCCTCGCCTATGACATCCAGTGGGGGAGCGAAGACCGCAGGCTTCCGCCGCCGCCCGGCGGCCGCGCCGTCGCGACCCGCATCGGTCTGGCGCACTCCTCCGATGTTCCGGCGGGAGGAACCCTCCAGGTTTTTGTCATCGATTTCGCCGGCGGCGCCCTCACCCCACTGTCGCCGAATGCGATCGTGGAGCCGATCCTTACCGTGGGGCCGGGAGGGAAGATTTTGGAAAAGCATGCGCAGTGGAACCCGATGACAAAGGGGTGGCGCGCGTCGTTCCGTCTCCTCATCACCGGGAAGGCTCCTGTGGACGTGCAGTGTTTTCTCAAGCACGGACGGGATGCGCTCACCGAAACGTGGAGCTACCTGGCCCAGCCGTGATCTCGAGGTGACCGTGATGTTGGAATGGATGTGACGGCGGCTTGGATCGGCAGCGCCTTTGATGCGCTGCTCAAGGGGATAGGCCATCACGGCGCCGGGACCCTCCTGCCGCCGTTGGGAGAGTGGCTGCGTGCCTATCAGCGGGCCACCCACTATTTTCGCGCGCTCGACATCCACGAGCCACCGCCGCATCTCCTGGCATGCACAGCCGTTGAGCGCGCCCTCCACCGGGCGGCTGAGCGCCGCAACAATGTAAGTCCCTTGTGGCTGGCCATGGAGGAGGTCCATACGCTCCTCTGGGAGCAAGTCCGGCAGCCCGACGATTCATCGGCCCTCGCCTTTGGGCCGGATTCCGTCTCCTGGCGAGTCGCCGCCTCGCTCGTTGAGGGGAGGGCGCGGATCCCCGTTTCGACCCTTTCGCGGCCGGAACACTTGAGGCCGCTGCCCGATCCACTCCCTGCTCCCATGGCGCCGCAATCCTTCGAGCTCTTTTCCGTGAGGCGCATCCTGGATGCGATCGCGGGCAGAGCACCACGTCCTGCCTTCGGTATTGTCGGGAAACGCCGTCATGCCTGACCCCGTGGTCATCGGATCGCCAGGGTGGGAGGCGCTCGCGAGGAGGCGCCGGATGTCGCTCGGTGCCCTCGTGATCCTTCCGGCGGCTGCGGCGGGATGGGCGTTCACTCAGTCGCTCCCGCCGTCGCTGCCGTGGGTCCCGCTGGTCGGGCTCGGCCTGCTGTTCTCCACGCTGTTCGCATGGATATCCTGGGGAGCCTGGACGGCGATCGCGGGGTATCTGGTGCTCCGCCAGAGCCATCACCGGACTTCTCCGGCGCCAGTGGCCACCGCGGATGAGGCATCCCCAGACGACCGGGGTCGAACCGTCATCGCGTTTCCCATCTGTGACGAGGATGTTGATCGCGTGTTTGCCGGCGTGCGGGCGACCTATCAATCGGTCGCCGCGACCGGACGGCTTGAGAGATTCGAGTTCTACATTCTGAGCGATTCCCATGATCCGGATACGTGGATCGCGGAAGAAGCGTCCTGGGCGAGGTTGTGCAGAGGGGTGGACGGCTTCGGCCGCATTTACTACCGGCGGCGTCCCGGGCCCACGGGGGGAAAGGCCGGCAACCTCGCCGAGTTCTGCCGCGGCTGGGGACGACGCTATCAGTACATGGTGGTGCTCGACGCCGACAGCATCATGGCGGGATCGACGATCGTGCAGCTAGTCGCGCTGATGGATGGCCACCGCGAGGTCGGCATCATCCAGACGCTCCCGGTGCCCGTGAACAAGGCATCGCTGTTCGCCCGCGCCCGACAATTTTCCAGCCGTTTGTGCGGCCCGGTATGCGCCGCCGGGCTGCATTACTGGCAACTCGGGGACGGCGTGTATTGGGGGCACAATGCGATCGTCCGCGTGGAGCCGTTCATGGCATCCTGCGGCCTGCCCCGGCTGCCGGGGACCCCCCCTCTCGGCGGGCAGATCATGAGTCATGATTTCGTCGAGGCCGCGTTGATCCGCCGGGCCGGTTGGACGGTGTGGCTCGCCTATGATCTGGAGGGCAGTTATGAGGAAGTGCCGACCACGATTCCAGACCATCTCAAACGTGACCGCCGCTGGTGCAGGGGCAACCTGCAGCACGCGAGGTTGCTGTGGCTTCCGGGACTGTCGGTCGGGCATCGTCTCCATTTGCTGTTCGGCATCAGCGCGTACCTGATGGCCCCGCTGTGGATGATGTTCCTCGCCGCGGAGATGGTGATCGCGGCGGCGGGCCCGCATCTGCGAAGTGGCAGCGTTGCGGTGACGGGCGCGTCGCTGCATGCGGATTGGGCGATCCGGCTCTTCGGCGCGACGTTTGCGATGCTGCTCCTGCCCAAGATCCTGGCGCTCGCCCTCGTTCTCGGAGACAGCGCCGCCGTGCGGCGGTTCGGCGGGCGGGTCGGGTGCGTTCTCAGCGTCGTTTTGGAACTCTTCATCTCCGCGGTTGTGGCGCCGACGGTCATGGTCAGCCATACCTGGTTCGTCATTTCCATCCTCGCGGGTGCGCGGGTGGGGTGGGCATCGCAGCGGAGGCGTGATTATGCGCTGACGTGGCCGGACGCCTGGCGCGGTCAGTGGGGCGTGACGGCGTTCGGGATCGTCTGGCTCGTGGTTGCGGCCCGGATGCAATTTCCTGTGATGGTCGAATGGCTGGCGCCGATGCTGTCGGGACTACTGTTGGCGGTACCCGTGTCGGTCTACTCCAGCAGCGCCGGAGTGGGCGCTTTGGCCAGGGAGTGGGGGTTGTTTCTCACTCCGGAAGAGAGGAAGCCGCCTCTGGTGCTCCGTCAACTCCGGCACGCACTCGAGAGCCGCCCGCCCCAGCGAACGAACCCCGAACTGTCATGGGGCAATACCTTCGCGCGGACCGTCGTCGATCCGTATGTGAACGCCCATCACATCTGGCAGATGATGTTCCGGGCGGAGGACCGCGCCCCGAGCGCCGGCGGGAGCTTGGTGGAACGGGCGCTGCAAACGGACCCGATCGCGCTGGATCCCGAGGAACAAGCCGCGTTCTTAGACGACCCGGACAGCCTCGCACGCCTGCACCTCGCGGTATGGAGCGCGCCCGAAGCCATTGCCCGCCGGTGGTGGGCGCACGCGCTTCGCCCAGATCAGCATATCTCGTAGCCGAAACGCGGTCCGGGCCTCAACGGCGCCCCCCGAGGGTTCGCGGCCGCTTGGCCGCTTGATGGGTTCTTGATGGTTTCGGCTCTCTTCTTGCGCTCCCTTTGAGTGCTTGCGTGCCATACTTGAGGTTGTGATTCGCGAAAGAGGGGGGATCGCGGATGTGGGATGTCCTCATCGTTGCGCTTATGCTCCTGCTCTTTGTTGTGACCCTATGGATGGTCCCCGGTCTGACGCGGCTGATGGGGCGGTGACGACATGATCGTGCTCGCGAGTGTTCTGTCCGTCGCGCTGTTCGTGTATTTGATCTTCGCGCTGTTGAAGCCGGAGTGGTTCGTATGACCACCATCGGCGTGCTGCGGATTCTGCTCTATCTCGCGGTGGTGTTCGTGCTGGTTAAGCCGTTGGGCGCGTACATGGCTCGTGTGTACGAAGGCGGGCGTACCATGTTTGACCCCGCGCTGCGGCCCCTCGAGCGAGCGCTGTACCGGTTCTGCCGGATCGACCCCGTAGAGGACATGACGTGGCAGACCTACACGATCGCGATGCTGGTATTCACGCTCGTGGGCATGCTCCTGCTCTACGCACTGCAGCGGTTGCAGGGGGTGCTTCCGCTCAATCCCCAGGGGATGAGCGCCGTCTCGCCCGACCTGTCGCTCAACACGGCTATGTCCTTCACCACGAATACCAACTGGCAGAACTACGGCGGCGAGAGTACGATGAGCTACCTGACCCAGATGGCGGGGCTCACCGTGAAGAACTTCGTCTCGGCGGCGGTCGGGCTCGCCATCATGGTGGCCCTGATCCGCGGGCTGGCACGCCGCACGGCCCAGGCCATCGGCAACTTCTGGGCCGATACCGTGCGAGGCTGTCTTTATATCTTGCTCCCCCTTTCGGTCGTCCTGGCTCTCCTGTTGGCCTCCCAAGGGGTGGTGGCGACCCTGTCGTCGTACAGGACCGCGACGCTGCTGGAACCGACGTCCTATGAGCAACCGGTGACCGATGCGAACGGGAAGCCCGTGCTCGACGCGAAGGGCCAGCCCACAACCAAGAACGTCAAGGTGACCGAACAGGTCATCGCTGTCGGCCCGGCCGCCTCGCAGATCGCGATCAAGCAGTTGGGGACGAACGGCGGCGGGTTCTTCAATACCAACTCGTCGCACCCGTTCGAGAACCCGACCCCGTTCTCGAACTTCCTCGAGATGCTGGCGATCGTGATGCTG
>DASSXJ010000180.1 GCA_035703895.1 bacterium
CTCGGCGACGATACCTGCTTCGTGACGGCGATCATCATCCACCGGGTCGGACACGGCGGCCGGTACTTCTACCACAAGTTCCGCAACCGGAAAATCGAAAGCCTCCGTCAGCGGATCCTCTACGAGACCTCGCTCAGCCTAGAGACGGCCAGCCAGGTCAGCGCGCAGCTGGCCAAGAATGGATTCAGCGAGCTGCCGGTCGAGATCCATCTCGACGTCGGCGACCGCGGGGAAACCAAGCGCATTATTCGCGAAGTCGTCGGCATGGTGCAGGGCAGCGGGTACGCCGCGATCACGAAACCCGATTCCTACGGCGCCAGCAAGGTGGCCGACCGGGAAACCGGCAAGCTCCGCGTCGGAGACCGAACGCGAACAGCCCTCAGGAACCCCGGGGCTTCATGACACCCCGCACGGTGATCGACAAAGTCTGGGATGCCCATGTCGTCCGGAGTCACGCCGGCGAGCCGGACCTCCTGTATGTGGATCTGCACCTGGTGCATGAGGTGACCTCTCCCCAAGCGTTCGACGGGTTGCGGCTCCACCGCCGGCCGGTGCGCCGGCCGGATCTGACATTCGCGACGCTCGACCACAACGTGCCTACAACGCCGCGCACCGAGCCGATCACGGATCCGATCAGCAAGGCCCAGGTCGAGGCGCTGGAGCGGAACT
Source organism: bacterium (assembly GCA_035703895.1). Taxonomy (NCBI): domain Bacteria; species bacterium. The sequence goes on from DASSXJ010000180.1 coordinate 670, forward strand.
GCCGCGAGTTCGGCATCCGGCTCGAGGGCATGCGGAGCCAGCGCCAGGGCATCGTGCACATCATCGGGCCTGAACTCGGCCTGACGCAGCCCGGGCTGCTGCTCGTGTGCGGGGACAGCCACACCGCCACCCACGGCGCGCTGGGCGCGCTGGCATTCGGGGTCGGGACCTCCGAGGTGGAGCATGTGCTCGCGAGTCAGGTGCTGCCTCAGCGGCGCCCAAAGACGATGGAGATTCGCATCGACGGCACGTTGCCCCTCGGGACTACTCCCAAGGATCTCATCCTCGGCGTGATCCGGCGGTTCGGCGTGGGCGGCGGGATCGGCCACATCGTCGAGTATACCGGGTCCACGATTCGCGGGCTCTCGATGGAAGGCCGGATGACGGTCTGCAACATGACGATCGAGGGAGGAGCGCGGGCCGGCCTGATCGCCCCGGACGAGAAGACGTTTGCGTATCTGGAGGGCCGCCCCTACGCGCCCCAGGGCAAGGCATGGGACGAGGCCGTCGCCTACTGGAAGACGCTGCCGACGGATGCCGGCGCGACGTACGACACGCGCGTCCAGCTGGACGCCGCGACGCTCGAGCCGTTTGTGACGTGGGGCACGAATCCTTCGCAGTCGGAGCCGGTCACGGGCCGGGTGCCGGATCCTCTCGGCGCGCCCGATCCGCAGGCACGGGCCGCGATCGAACGCGCGCTTGCGTATATGGCGCTTCAGCCGGGGATCCCGATCCAGGACATCCAAGTCGACCGTGTCTTCATCGGTTCGTGCACGAACGCGCGGCTCGAGGATCTTCGCACGGCCGCGCGCGTCGTGGCTGGTCGAAAGGTGCACCCCAACGTGCGGGCCATGGTCGTCCCAGGGTCCCAGCAGGTCAAGGCGGACGCCGAACGAGAGGGTATCGACCGCGTCTTCAAGAGCGCCGGGTTCGAGTGGCGCGAGGCCGGATGCTCGATGTGCCTGGGGATGAACCCGGACGTGCTCGGCCCCGGCGAGCGCTGCGCATCGACGTCGAACCGGAACTTCGAGGGCCGGCAGGGACCGGGCGGCCGGACGCACCTGGTGAGCCCACCGATGGCGGCGGCGGCGGCGATCGCCGGCCATTTCGTAGACATCCGGGAGTGGAGGGCGTAGGGCGGCATGGATCGATTCAAGGCGCACACCGGCGTCGCGGTCCCGTTCGACCAGGCGGACGTCGATACCGACCTCATCATCCCCGCGCGGTACCTCAAGCGGATCGAGCGGACCGGGTACGGGGAGTTTCTCTTCTACAGCAAGCGGTTTCGCGCCGACGGAACGCCCAATCCCGAGTTTGTGCTCAACAAGCCCCAGTTTCGCGAGGGCACGGTGCTCGTGGCCGGCAGGAACTTCGGGTGCGGCTCCTCGCGGGAACACGCCCCGTGGGCGCTACAGGACTACGGATTCAAGGTCATCGTCGCGCCGTCGTTCGCGGACATCTTCAGCAACAACGCGGCACAGATCGGTCTCCTGACCATCGTCTTGCCGGAGGAACGGATCCGGCAGATCATGGATGCCGCCAGCACGCGGGAGGGGTACCAGCTCACCATCGATCTCGAGGCGCAGACGGTCACAGATGGGTTCGGACACACGGACACGTTCGAGATCGACGCGTTCAAGAAACACAGCCTGCTCAACGGGCTCGACGCCATCGGGCTCACACTGCAGCACGAGCCCGAGATCTCCCGCTTTGAGGCGGGCCGGCCGGGTTGGATGCCCCGGGTGACCGTCTGAGGGAGATCTTATCGGGCCGGCGCGGCGCCTTTTTGCTTCAGGTACTCAGCGAACCGCTCCCGCAGCACCTTCTTGTCGAACTTCCCGACGCTCGTCTTGGGCACCTCATCGATCAGGACCACATCGTCGGGCATCCACCAGGACGCGAACTTGCCCTTGAGATGATCGAGGATTTCCTCCTTGCTCACCGACTGGCCGGGCTTGACCACGATACACGCGAGGGGGCGCTCCAGCCACTTGGGGTGTGCGACCCCCACCACCGCCGCCTCCGCCACCTTGGGGTGGGCCATGATGGTGTTCTCCAGGTCGACCGTGGAGATCCACTCGCCGCCGGACTTGATGACGTCTTTCATCCGGTCGACGATGCGGAGATAGCCTTCGGCGTCGATCGTCGCGACGTCCCCGCTCTTATACCATCCGTGCTGAAACGTCTCGGCGCTGCGGGGGTCGCGGTAGTACTCGTCGGCGATCCACGGACCGCGCAGCCAGACCTCGCCCATCGTCGTGTCGTCCCACGGCACGTCGGCGCCGTCGAAGCCCACGACGCGCATCTCCAGCGCGGGAGCGAGCAGCCCCTGCTTGGCCTTGACCCCGTATTTGCGATCATCGTCCCAGTCCGCCATGTGACTCTTGAGCCGGGTGACATGCGTGAGCGGGGTGGCTTCGGTCATGCCGTATGCGTGGAGGAACTGGGCCCCGATCCGCTTCTCGACCGCCTCGATCAGCGCCCGTGGCGGCGCGGAGCCTCCGCAGATGATCCGGGTGAGGCTCGAGAGATCATAGGGGTCCTTCTCCATCAGCGCCAGGACCCCCATCCAGACCGTGGGCACGCCGGCGGCGAACGTCACGCGCTCGCGCTGGATCAACTCGCAGAAGACCTTTGGATCGGGTCGCGGACCGGGCAGCACCTGCGTGGCGCCCATCCAGACTCCTGTAAAGGGCAGCCCCCACGCATTGGCGTGGAACAGCGGGACGACGATGAGCATGGTGTCCCCTTCCGAGATCCCGGCCGTATCGGCGAGCCCCCAGTTCATGCTGTGCAGCCACAGCGCCCGGTGGGTATAGGTCACGCCCTTCGGGAGCCCGGTGGTGGCTGAGGAGAAGCACATGCCGGCAGGGTCCCACTCGTCGAGGTCCGGCCATTGCCGCATCGGGTCGGCCGCGGCGACGAGGGCCTCGTAC
>DASSXJ010000181.1 GCA_035703895.1 bacterium
GGTAGCTGTCGTCGTAAGAGATCGCCAGCGCGGCCACCTTCTTGGTTTGCAAGTTGACGATGACCCCAATACGCTTGAGCGGCCAGTAGTAGCCGCGGAAGGTCCCGCCGGGGAGATCGTCCTCCGAATGGAGGGGTCCCAAGTCGGTGACGACGGGGGCGAGGTCCTGGCCGATTTGGAACTTCCCGAGGTTCTGTCCGGGGACGATACCTGGGCTCTGAGCGCCGGCAGCGGTGGTCATGACCACGATCATTGCGAGGACGACGACTAAGCCGATGACACGGTGCATCTCTCTCCTCCTATGCGTCCGAAAGCAAGACCCGCAGAGTCCCTCTCGATCGTAGCATACTCGCTCTTGTCTGTAATTGCCCATAGCGAGCGGGCGATAGGCGTCACTTTCAGGTTGGTGTATTCCGTTGGCTTGATACCGCAGAGCACCCGGTGTAATATGCTGGTAGCCGCGCGCCCGTAGCTCAGCGGAAAGAGCATCTGCCTACGGAGCAGAGGGTCGGGGGTTCAAATCCCTCCGGGCGCGCCAACTCCAAGCACGGGCAACGTCGGTGTCCACTGTCTCGAAAGTTCGCGGGGATGTCGGCCGCGCGAAACTCCTCTTGTGGCGGGTACATTACCAAGGTAACAAGCGAGCCCTCAGCCCGGCAATAGGGTTCTATTGTTCGGTGATTGTGCGAGGCTCGAAGGGCCTCACCTTCCGCTACAATGATGATGCACGAGACCTGCTCCTTGATGTGAGGTGAGCATCCCGTGGCCACGGTGAACGTCCGCTACATCGTCGATGATGTCGCCGCCGACTGATGAGATTCCATGCCTGATCTCCTGGCCCAGCCGCTTCAGAGGTGGCACGACTTTTACCTCTTAGTCGGTGGTGCTGCTGCCACGTTGGTCGGCTTGATGTTTGTGGCGATCTCGCTTGGGTCCAGATTGATTACTCAAGAATCCCTCCCCGCCCTGCGGGTGTTCGTCGACCCGACTCTCATCCATTTCATCTACGTGCTGGTCATCGCTACCGTCGTTGTGTTGCCGACCTTGACGCGGAATGCGCTCGGAGTCCTGCTGATCATCGTGGGCCTCCTCAGTTTCGCGCGCGCGCTCAGGATGGTGCCGTTCATGTACCAGCAAACGCGGAAACACGTTGTCGATGCGCACGATTGGGTGTGGCATCTCATCGCGCCCTCGGTCAGTTACCTCATGGTTGGCGGAGCCGGCATCGGGCTGGTCCTGGGGGTCGATCTTGCCTTCAACGGGTTGGCGTTCGCCAGCATCCTGCTGCTCGTAGCGGGCATTCGCAATGCATGGGACATGGTCGTGTGGTTCGCCCTGAAGACCGAACCCCCGCAGCGATAGCCAGCACAACTCCCGCGATGTAGGCACATGGAGCGGCCTTTGGCGGGGATCCGCTAGATGCGGAGACGGCATTACAAGGAGGTCAACCGTGGGAACGCATTCACCGTACTCGATTCATCTGGACGCTCGGTACGCTCCCCTCGAGCTCATCGACATTCAAGCCCTAGTCGATGCGTGCCACGACCCCTGGCACAATCAGACGTTGTGCCGGGTCAATGACTGTGTCGTGCGTCTCGGCATCGTGCAGGGAGAGTTCCACTGGCACAAGCACGAGAAGGAAGATGAGTTCTTCTTTGTGGTGGAAGGGCGCTTCGTGATTGACTTGGAAGGTGGAACCGTCGAGCTCGGAGCGCGGCAGGGGTTTACCGTCCCGAAAGGGGTGGTGCATCGAACGCGGGCTCCGGAGCGAACCGTGATTCTCATGTTCGAGGGAGCCGGCGTCATGCCAACCGGCGATTCATGAAGGACCGTTGCTGTGAAGCCGTTCATAGCCCCTCTCCGTGTCGCCATCTAGGATATAGGCGTGGCCTGAGCGCAGGCGGAGCGGCCACAGATCCAACACGTCACAGTGGGTGTGATGACGATGTGGCCGGACCTCATGGGGTCGGGGTGGGAGCAGCAACTCCTGATGGCGATCGGGATCCTCTGCGCGGTGATAGCCGCGCTCAGGGCCCTGGCCGCGGCCGCAGACCGTCCGTTCAGGGATGAGGGTCCCGATCCGCTCCTTACTCTGTGGCACCGCTACGAGGAAGGGGATCTGACCCGTCAGGAATTCCAACGACAGAAACGGTCACTCCGGGAACGCCGGTCCGAAGGCGAGGCGGAGAGTCAGGCTCCCGGTCATCTCCGCAGGGGGCTCGCGGAACGGTCCTAGCGCTCTTCGATCCGTAAGAGCCTCCACGCTCCGTACGAGAAGAACCAGGTCAGCACAAACAGGCCGACCAGCAGGTAGCCGATCCATCCGAAGTTCAGCATTTGCACCCGACCCCAGAACCCCGCGGTGAGCCCGAGGGAGTGCGTGAGGACCTGCGTCAACTCGATGATCCCGATGAGCAGCGCGGCCACGACGGAGAGTCCCGTGACGGTGAGGTTATAGTAGATCTTCCGCAACGGTGTCGCAAAAGCCCATCGATACGCCGTCGTCATGAACACGCCGTCCGCCGTATCCATGAGGCTCATCCCCGCTGCGAACAACAAGGGCAGCGCCAGGGTGCCCCAGATTGGCACGGCGCTGACCGCGGTCCCGGCTGCCAGCGCGAGCAGGGCCACCTCACTCGCCGTGTCAAAGCCCAGTCCGAATAGGAAGCCCACCGGATAGATCTGCCAGCTGCGGTTGATGAGGCGGAAGAGCGGACCCACGATGCGCGCGACGAGCCCGCGAGACAGCAGGATGGCTTCGAGCGCTCCGGGATCCTCGTCCCCCCGGCGCATCTTTTGGAAGATCAGATAGATGTCGAGCCAGATGAAAAGATTGAGGACGCCGATGAGGATCAGAAAGCCGCCCGAGACCGTCGTGCCGATGGTCCCGCCGACCACGTAGAGGTGGGGCAGGGCGTGTTGGGTCCAGCGGGTGAGCAGCGCCGTGGCCAGTACCATGAGTACAACGACCGTGGAGTGCCCCAGGGAGAAGTAGAATCCGACCCCGAGAGCGGACTGGTCTTCGCGCACGAGTTTGCGGACCGTGTTGTCGATCGCGGCGATGTGGTCGGCGTCAAACGCGTGCCGCAGGCCGAGCGTGTAGGCGAGAAACCCTACTCCCAGAAGTGCGGGGTGGGTGCGGGCGGTGGGTAGCAGCGCCAGCAGCCCCAGGACGTGCAATCCGAG
>DASSXJ010000182.1 GCA_035703895.1 bacterium
CGCTTCGGGGCTCGTTGCACAAACGGGAAGGAGGCAGACACGATGAGAGGACGTATCTTGGCCGTGCTCGTGGCAGCCGCCGTCACCGCCGCGGTGCTTCCGGCGCTGGCGCAGACGCCGGTGACCGTGACCTGGTCCACGCTGGCCACCGGTGGCCCGGTCGTCTCGGACGTCTACCGGGCGCTGGCCCAGCAGTTCGAGCGGCAGAACCCGGGCGTTCGCGTCAACGTGCAGATCCAGCCCGGCACGTCGGGCGAGCAGTACAACCGGTACGTGACCTTGTTCGCGGCGAAAGACGCGTCGGTCGATGTCATCTCGATCGACGTGATCTGGCCCGCGCCGATGGTGGCGGCGGGGTGGCTTGCCCCGCTCGATCAATGGTTCACGGCCGGCAAGCGCGAGGTCTTCCTCCCGGGCGCGGTCCGGGCCAATACCATCGGAGGGAAGATCTACGGCGTGCCGTGGTATACGGACGCCGGCCTCCTCTACTATCGCAAGGACCTCCTGGCCAAGTACAACGCCAAGGTCCCGGCCACGTGGGACGAGATGATCGCCACCGCGCAGCGCATCACCGAAAGCGAGAAGAACCCCCAATTGGCGGGTTTTCTCTTTCAGGGCGCCAAGATCGAGGCCCTGGCGGACTTCTTCTACGAAGTCCTCTGGAGCAGCGGCGGCGACGTGCTGGACCCGAGCGGAAAGGTCATCGTCGATAACACCAAGGGCGTGGAGGCGGTAAACTTCATCCTCGACCTCGTTCGCAAGAGCCATGTCGCTCCTCCGGGCGTGGCGACCCTCGCCACCGACGATACACGTGCGGCGTTCCAGGATGGCCGCGCGGTGTTTCTCCGGAACTGGACATACGCCTACGACCTCTTCCAGGGCAGTGGATCGAAGGTCGCCGGCCAGGTGGGGATCGCGCCGCTGCCCAAGGGGGCCGCGGGCCGCAGCGCCTCCACGCTCGGCGGGTGGCAGCTCGCGATCAGCGCCTTTTCTCGCAACAAGGAGGCGGCGTGGAAGTTCGTCGAGTTCATGACCGGTCGGGTCGCGGAGAAGAGCATGGCCCTGCAGTCCAGCACTGTGCCCACCCGCAAAGACATCTTCGACGATCCGGAAGTCAAGCGGCGGGCGCCGCAGTCCCCCGACATGCTCAGGGCCGTCCTCAGCGCCACGCCGCGGGCGCAGATCGCCGATTACCCGAAGATGTCGGCGATCATCCAGGCGAACCTACAGGCCGCGCTGACCAACCAGATCCCCGGCGATGAAGCGGTGAAGCGGATGGCCCGCGAGATCCGCGCCCTCCTCGCGCAGTAGCGTGGCCACGCGGCTCGGGCGGGGGCCCGCGGTCGCACGGACCGGCGGGGCGGCCCGGGTCTTGCAGCGCTGGGCAACCGGCCGGCTCACGGACTCCGAGCTGGCGGCCGCACTGTTGCTCCCATGCTTGATGTTCCTCGCGACCTTCGCCTTTTACCCGATCTTGAACGCGTTCTGGACGAGCGTGCACCGGCTGCGGCTCGATCAGCCGCAGGCGGGGGTGCCGTTCGTGGGGCTGCGCAACTTCGCGCGAGCGTTTGAGGATCCCGACGCGTGGCACGCGATCCAGGTCACGCTCGCCTACGTGGGAGTGACCGTTGCGGTCCAGTTCCTGCTGGGCCTGGGAATCGCCCTCGTGATCAACCGCACGGTGCGCGCCAAAGGGTTCGTACGCGCGGTCACGCTACTGCCGTGGACGCTCGCGCCGGCCCTCGCCGGCCAGATGTGGCGGTGGCTCTTCAACGACTCCGCGGGCGTGATCAACGACCTGCTGCACCGCGTTCACCTGATCAGCCGGCCGATCATCTGGCTGGGCGTGCCCTCGCTCGCGTTCGCGGCGGTGGCGACCGCCGCCTCGTGGGGCGCCGCGTCGTACATGGCGTTGATTCTGCTGGCAGGGCTGCAGAGCATCCCCGAGGATCTGTACGAGGCCGCGAGTATCGACGGCGCCTCGCCGCGGCGCGCCTTCTTCGCCGTCACCCTTCCCCTGCTGCAAAGCGCAATCATGGTCTCCCTCGTCCTCAGGACGCTGGGGGCGCTGCAGGCGTTCGACATCGTCTTTCCAATGACCGGCGGCGGGCCGGGCCACGCGACCGAGACCTTCGCCATGTACGTCTACGAAAACACGTTCCAGTACCTCGACTTCGGCTACGGCGCCGCGCTCTCAGTGATCCTGCTCATCCTGGCGCTCGGGTTCGCCGGGACCTACTATCGCGTGCTGGCGCCGAGGGAATGACCATGGCCGGACTCCGCCCCGCCGGCAGAATCGCTTTCGCGGCCCTGGTCGCCCTCGTGGTCGCGTACTCTCTGGGTCCGTACGTGTGGACGCTTTTGACCTCGCTGAAGACCGAGCGCGAGCTGTACCAGTTCCCGGTGACCTACCTGCCACACGCGCCGACGCTCATCAACTACGTCCACGTCTTCCAGGGGAACCCATTCGGGCGGTTCCTGTTGAACAGCTGCATCGTCTCGGTCACCTCGACGGTGCTGTGCCTGTTTCTCGCCACCCTGGCATCCTACGCGTTCGCCCGTCTCCGATTTCCCGGGAGCCAGGTGCTCCTGCTGGGTATCCTGGTCGTGGCGATGGTCCCCCTGATCACCGTGATCGTCCCGCTGTACGTCCTCGTGCGGGGGTTCGGGTTGCTGAACACCTACGGGGGATTGATTGGCCCCTACATCACCTGGTCGCTCCCGGTGGCGATCTTCATCCTGACCGCGTTCTTTCGGGAGATCCCGCGCGACCTCGAGGAAGCGGCGGCGATCGATGGATGCAGCCGGGTAGGGACGCTCTGGCGGATCATCGCGCCGCTCGCGGCCCCGGGCCTCGTCACCGCGGGCATCATCGTGTTCGTCAACACCTGGAACGAGTTTCTCGTCGCCTTGACGCTCACGAGCACCACGGAGATGCGCACGATCACGGTGGGGATCGCGCTGTTCCGGGGCGAGTTTTCGTTCCCGTGGGGCGTGATCTCCGCGGCGGTGCTGCTGGCCACGGTCCCGATCGTGGTCTTGATCCTCGGCGGCCAGCGGCTGGTGATCCGCGGGCTCACCGCGGGCGCGGTGAAGGGGTAGCCCACGCACCCATATAGCATTCTCGGTGAGGCACCGCAATGATTACGGTCGCGTATGTGTCATGTGCGGACAGCCGCGAGATCCACGTCCTGTCCCTCGATGGTGTGAACGGCGCAGTGAAGCTCGTGCAACGGGTGCCTGTGGTGGGTACGGTCATGCCGCTCGCGATCGGCCCGAGCCGCCGGTTCCTCTACGCATCGCTTCGCTCACGTCCATTTTCGGTCTCGACCTTCGGGATCGATCCGGAAACCGGCACGCTGGGCCACCTCTCGACCGTCCCGCTGGCGGACAACATGGCCTATCTCTCAACCGACAGAACCGGGCGATTTCTATTTGGCGCGTCCTACACGGGCGACAAGATCTCGGTCAATCCGATCGACAGGGAAGGATTGGCGCACGCCGTCCCCGCTCAGATCATCTCGACACGCCCGCACCCGCACGCGATCATCGTCGACCCATCGAATCGCTACCTGTTCGTCCCGAGCCTCGGCGGGGACGCCGTCCTCCAATTCAGGTTCGATGAGATGACCGGGCTGGCCACGCCGAATGTGCCGCCTGCCGTCGAGACACGGAAGGGAGCGGGTCCGCGCCACCTCATCTTCCATCCGCACGCCGAGTTCGCCTATGGGACGAACGAACTCGACGCGACGGTCAACGCCTATCGGTTGGATGCGGCGACGGGGACGCTGACGCTGATCGGGGCCGCAAGTGCGCTGCCTCCCGAGTTCGAGGGCCATGCGCCCTTCGCGGCGGCGGACCTACACATCACGCCCGACGGCCGGTTCCTTTATGCGTCAGAGCGGGCCTCTCACACCCTGACCGGGTTCGCGGTCGACGTCGCGAGCGGCGCCCTCGTGTCGATCGGCAATTTCCCGACCGAGCAGCAGCCTCGCAGCTTCAACATCGATCCTCGCGGCAGGTATCTGCTTGGCGCCGGCCAGATGTCGAACAGCATGACGAGCTACGCGATCAATCAGGGTACGGGAGCGCTCACCCCACAGCATCGATGTGGCATGGGGAGGAACCCCAACTGGGTTGAGATTGTCGGCATCCCGCGGGCGTAGGGCTTCTTATGGATGGATTCTAGCCGAGGATGGATCCGCTTCGAGGAACCGGTCGAGGACCGCGTCGGCGAACCGATCGGCCCCAGCAGCCAGTATCACGCGATGCTCCACGCCGCCGAGGTCGACGTGGACGACGTCGGGGGTCAGTAGAGCCGGCACGCCGCTGCCCCCATGAATGGGAAGTCCCTGGGCACTCGCTGCCAGGACGATGCCATCTCCCGCGTCGCGGTCTCCGCCCCGGGGGCTCGCGGTTACGCCGGCCATCGTGTTCGCATCGCCCTGCTGGCCACTCCCGTAGAAGACCCACACGCGAATCCCCTCAGGCATCGACCGAGCGTTGAGCTGTTCGAGCATGGGATTGCCCCCGTCCGGCGGCATGTCCCACGGCTGCGTGGGCTCTGCACGCCAGAATGGAAATGTCGGGGTCATCTCATCGACAGCAGGGGAGTGCGCAAAGTACGCGTAGGGGAGGAATGTCGGTGCGTTTCGGTACGTATACGCGAGCACTGACCCCTCGTTCGGCACCCCGACGAGAATGAGACGGTTCACCAGCGTTCCCCATCCGTCGACATCCATCTGGACGTTCCACCGGGCCATCAGGCCGCCGAAGCTGTAGCCGACGACATTGATCTTCGCCGCATACGTCTGGGCGAGCACGACATGGCGAATGTAATCGGCGAGACGATGCGCCCCTTTTTCGAGCGTGATCAGGTGAGATGGATAGTCAAACCAGAACACCGTCGGGGCCGGCCCACTGTCGCGGTAGCCGCGCCGGATGAATGACGCGAGTGTTTCCTTGCTGCGACCACCCAGCTCGTTCATGTACCCGGGGACGATGACGGTGGGGAGGAGGATTGTGACGATCCGGCTCGCTGTGGCCGCGCGAGCCTCTTGGCGAAGCGTGATCTGGATCGGAAACCGCACGTTGTCCGTGAACGGCTGAACGGGGGCAAATTCGCCCACCTTCACGACGCCCACCCGGACGGCGCCTCCCGGAAGGTCGATGTCCATCGCAAAGCGGCGCGGCATGTGGATGAGCAGCAGCGAGCCGTGCGCCTCGACGCCATCGAGCCACGCTTCCAAATCGACGCTCGGGATCTCGGCCGCGCGCGGATCCAGGCCCGACGTGGCGATTTCCACGCGTAGAATATGTCCGTTGACGATTCCCGCAGCCAAGATCTCGACGTTCGGGTCCGGCCCCTGCTGGCCGAGCGCGGGGGCGGCCAGCGCGGCGAGGAGAGCGACGACGATTGTCGCGACGACGGTGCTGCGCATAGGGTGCATCAACGCTGTGCTCCTCGTGCGTTCCTTTCACGGTGGCGATCGGCAGCCACCGGAGTGTCCACCAGCGTTGATGCCCCTAGGGTCAGACGGAGACGACCCAGTTGCGATGTTTCTCATGCCTTCGATACAGCGATATCATCCGTTTGGGTGCGCCCGGGTGGGGGCACGGCATCCTTGCCTGACGCGGCAAATCTTGGTGATCAAGCGGCAGAAACTGGCTCGGGGAGGGCGCCTCCTATTTCACCGCCTCGACGTTCCACGGGATGATCCAGGGGCTGGGTCGGAACCCAAGAAGGCCCTTTCGGCTGAGCACCAGTGTGTAGAAGGCGCCGGGACGGACGACCGGGGCCTCCGTATACCAGAGCTCATGCAGCTTGACCCAGAGCTGCGCGCGCTTCGCCTGATCGGGTTCCGCATTGAACTCCGCGAAGAGGCGGTTCTTGTCCGGCACATCCCACCATCCAGGCCACGCCCCGGAGTAGATATTCTGCAGCGACGGATCCGGCAGGAAGCCGCCCGATGTTACAAACATGTCCCAGTCCGCCGGTTTGGCGCGGTGGTCCAGCACGCCCGCCCACTCCAGGACCTGCAGATCCACCTTGAATCCGGCATGCTGGAGCTGTGACGAGGCGATGACCGTGCTCTTGAACATGTAATCGTACTGCTGCGTCGACAGCCACCGGATCGGCTGCCCGGAGTAGCCAGCTTCCTTGGCCAGTTGCTTCGCGCGGTCGACGTTGTGGACGTTGTACCACTCCGCCCCGGCCGTCGTGTACCAGGGGGTGCCCTTTGGGTAGAGGCTCGGATCGAGCGCGTACAGATCGGGGTTGCCGAACGTCGCCCGCATGATCGGCTGCATGTCGAGCGCGACCAGCACCGCCTGGCGGAGCTTCACATTGGTCATCAGCCCCTGCTTCGTGTTGAAGACGAAGACGAGGTACGAGCCCGGTTGGACGATGCCCACATCGAGGCGGGGGTCCCCTTTGAGCTGTGTGTACGCGTCCTGGTTGATCCCGTCGGCGATCTGGTAGTCCCCACTCTGTACCCCGGCGATCCGCGTCGCGACCTGCGACACAGGATAATAGTAGATGTCGTCCGCGAGGGCGTCCTTCCGGCCCGCGAATCCGCTCGCCGGCTCGCTGCGCGCCGCGTACTGGTCGAAGCGAGCGACGTGGACGTGCCGGTCAGGTGCCCACTCCGCAAACTTGTAGGGCCCGGTCCCGATGTACTGCTTCAGCGGGCTCGTGCCGGCGGCGTCCGCGATCTCTTTCGGCATGATGACGGCGGACCCCGGAAGTGCCAGGAACGACAGCAGCGGCGCGAACGATGACTTCATCTTCATGATCACCGTGTCGGATCCGCTCGCCGACAATGAATCGAGGGCTTTGTACACCGGCGTGCCGCGCGGGTTCAGTTTCCCCCAGCGGTTGAGCGAGGCGACGACGTCCGCGGCGGTCAACTGGCCGCCGTTGTGGAACGGAACGCCCTTCCGGAGGGTGAACGTGTACGTCAGGCCATCCTTGCTGACCGTGGACGACGACACGAGAGATGGCTGAACCCGCCAGTTGGCATCGAACGCGAACAGCGTTTCGTAGATCGGGAGCGTGATCGCGACGGTCAGGTCGGCCGTCGTGGCCATCGCGTCCAGCGTGAGGGGCTCGCCGATCTCGGCAA
>DASSXJ010000183.1 GCA_035703895.1 bacterium
CGGTGTGGTCGCCGTCGTCGATGAGATAGATCGAGTCATCGGGCCCCATGGTGACCGCGTGCGGCCGGGTGAATCGCCCCTCACCCCAAGAGGCGACAAAGTTTCCCTCGCGATCGAAGATCATCAGAGGATGCTCGCCTCTACTGAAGACGTAGACCCGGTCTTGCCGGTCCACCCCCACCCCGGAAACCTCGTGGAAGGTCCACCCTGGGGGGAGCCGGGCCCAGTCGTCCACGACCTCAAATACGTATTGCCCACTACCGACTCTCGCCACGGGGCACCTCGCCGAGGTGAGAAATGTGCAGAAGTCTGCGGGGATCCATTCCAGCGCGCGCGGATGGTCCCCTGCTCGAGCTCCTTGAGCGCGCACGTCGACGTGACCTGTGCGGCGCGCAGGGCGGTGGGGACTCGTGAACGAGGCTGTTTACCTATATCCTGCGGGGCCGGTCAGGCGGTTCCTGCCGGCCCCGCAGCGTCTGCTACGTCGCGGTGATCGTCAAACCTGTTTGCTCTTCGCCGATCAGTGCACCATCACGGTGATCTGGTCGCTCGACGCCGCCTTTACGGGCGTGGCATCGTTGTTGTGAAGCATCGCCTTCAGAACATGCTTGCCGCGGGTGAGCTGAACATCCGCGACGCTCGATGCGGACACCCCGGCCAGCTTGCCGTCGACATAGAGGCGCCAGTTGCCCTCCCCTGCCTTTGCCGCAGTTCCGATCGCCTCCGGGGCCTCCTTGAGGCCTCTCACTTTGACCCACACAATCAGGTACGCGCTGACCGCCGTATTGTTGTGCGGAACGAGGATCTTGACCCCGGGCTTCCCGGCGGCGGGCGCGTAGTGCATGGCGCTCTTGGTGGGAATAGTCAGCGTGATCTCGGAGCTCTCCGCGCCGACCACGGGCGTCTGATCGTTATTGAGCAACTCCACCTTGATCGCATGCTTGCCGGCCGAGAGCGAGGGGTACGTATCGTTTGGAATCGACACGACCTCGTCGGCCGAAAGGCCGGCGGGCTTTCCGTCGACATACACTTGCCAGTGACCCTCGCCGGGCTTGGCGGCCTTCCCAATCGCGCTGGGATTGAGGACGAAGTTCTGCACTCTGACCTCGACGACCATCTGCATACCAGAGACGGTCGAGCCGTTCCGCGGCGAAACAATCTGAATTGCGGGGGCGGTCTGAGCGCCCGCCGACGGAATAAGCGCGGCCGCGAGCACGAGAATGATCCCGGATGTGACAGTCCTGAGCATATGTCGCCACCTCCTGATAGATAGAATACCCTCGGGAGCGATCTCCAAGACCTCCGCTCCCAGGCAGGACGCAGGTAGCGCCGACTCGAATGCCCCCGCGCAAGGCGCATTGTGTTGGGAGGGAGCAGCCTTGGCTGCGACGCTGAGCAGGCGTCGATTCCTGACCACTTCGGCGGGCGCGGCTCTCTCGGGACTGCTCGAGGGAACCCGCACGGCCGTCCAGGCGCAGGGGCTGACCTCCCTCAACATCGGCTTGGGGTTCCATAACCTCGATGCAGCGGCGGCCTGGATCGCGCAGGACAAGCGCTTCTTCGAGAAATTCGGACTCAGCGTCAACATCCTCGAGTTCCAGGGTGGGGCGAAATCGATCGTCGCCATCGCGTCCGGCGAAGTGCCCATCTCGCTCAACAGCGGCATCGAGGTCATCAATGCGCGGTCCCAGGGCATTCCACTCCAGATGATCGGCGGGTTGGTCAACAAGTTTTCCTTCGACTTCGTGGTGGCACAGAACATCACCAGTCCGTCGCAGCTCCGGGGTACGAAGGGGGCCATCAGCAGCTTCGGGGGCTCGTCCGATTTTGCCGCCCGGTACGCCCTCACCAGGCTGGGGATCAATCCGCAAGACGTCACATTGTTGCCAACCGGCGACGAGACCTCTCGCCTCCAGGCCCTGCAAACCGGCCAGATCCAGTTCACGGTGCTGACGGCCGGGCTCGACCTGGTGGCGTTCGACCTGGGTTACAAGCCGCTCATAAAACTGTACACGTTTGATCAGCCCTATCAGAGCTCGGGGATCGCGGTCAACGCGATCTGGGCAAAGGCGCACAGCGCCATCGTGGACGCCTTGATGAAGGCTATCGTCACGGCCACGGTCTACATGAAGAATCCCCTCAATGTTGCCGCGGCACTGGCGCTGCTCCACACGCATCTCCCGATCAAGGAGGGCCAGCTGAGGCAGGGATTTGAGCTCTACCGCGACCGATTCTATTCGGTGTATCCGTTTGTCACGGTGCCGGGGATGGAGTTCATCCTGCGCGAGCGGAAGATGACCCAGCCCGTCACGGACTTCTACGACAACAGCTACGTCCAGGCGCTACAAAACGCCAACTTCGCGGCGACGGTTGCTAAGTCGATCTAACGCGGGCCTCGCCGCGCCGACTTGCGCGGTCCCCCGCGACGGCGCACAGGGCGTCGATTACGGGGTGTGAGCGGTGACCACTCCCGTCCCGGCGGCCACGGTGACCGGGAAGCGCTTGCCCGTCCGGATGCTCTGCACGGCGAGCGTCAGACCGCCTCGCGGCGCCCCGGTCGGTTGGAATTCCGTCGCCCCGGCGCGCGACAGCCACCAAGCGACATCAGAGGGGAAGCATGTCCGCTTGATCACAGTGGCTCCCTGCCTGAGGACGTATGACGCAGCGGATCCGCCGGGACAGGCCACGTCGGCGAGGGGGAAGGTGACGGTAACCGCAGCCCGCCGGGTCATGGCCACTTGTTCGGCCACGCGAAGGTCCGACGCCAGGGTGCGGGCCATGGCAAGCGCGCGCTGGTCGCTGGCATAGTGCACATACGAAGGGAAGGCTACGGCGAGAATGATTGCCAGCAGCGACAGGGGGATGAGGGCCCGCAGCAAGGAGAAGCCCGCCCGGTGATCGCGTGCTGACGACCAACGCGTCACACACCTTGCGCAAAGCATCACTGAGGCCTTCAAGGTGGCACCGTCCTTTGATGCAGTAATGGACGTAGCTACGAACCGGCGTATGCACACCGGCGACGCTGCCGGCGGCTAGATCGGCGAGAAACCGCCACCCCTTCACAAAATAAGAAGCGCGGGGTCGACGATCGGCTCCCGCGCTATTCCGTGCTCACTGTTCACCACCCGGCAGCCCGGCTAACCTCGAGGGTCCCGCGGCGTTGCGTCCCCGAATCGCTTCGGGTTTGCCCGTTCGGATGAATCGCCACGCCTATTGTCCGATTCGCGCACGGCTGTGTCAAGGTTTGCCAAGCAAGAACTCGGTGCCTCCGATTACCTGGACGGTCAAAGGCTTTCTGGAGATCGACGAGAGACTTTTTAGCGACCGATGTGAGAATAGTGTGGTTGGCGGCCCCCGGTTCAGCGGGTTGACAGCGCGCGCGATCAGTGTGGGCACAGTGCCGGCGTGATCCCGCAGCGGTTCTGTGGATAACGTGGATAAGTGGATAAATCGGAGATTCGCAATGAGACACACGTTCGCGTCTTGCTCGACGGTTGATACTTTGGTATCAAAGGGTGGGCCGATGCAGCTTGAACTATTGCACAGCAATGTGTCCGGGGGGACTGAACCGTGCATGTGAAGGGGCAGATTAGGGAGTTATTCACGCACTGCGTGGGCGCGTGGAACGGAGAAGCTGAGTGGTGGGCGTCGCTAGAAGAGGTTCACCCTTCTGACCTAACAGGTCGCAAGGTCCGGCAAAATTGGACAGGAATGAACAAGGAAGACCGGGCGCGTTGGCTCCTGGGGCAACTCTGGAATTGCACCGACATCTGCCCACGTGATGTTGCAGCCTCCCTCGATATTCCAGCCGGCACGTACGCCAGCGTCGTTCGACGCCTCGCCGTGACTGACCCGCCTGATGCCTTCATCGATTTGATCCGGCGAGTGGAGAAAAAGCGACAGGAGGCTCAAGAAGACCCTCGTAGCTTGATAACGGCATCGTCCCCATCCTAGCCTAGCCGGTTCGCTTCGATTCTGGCGCCACCGCTGGCCGGGACACGTGCCGCCGATGGTCCCGATCTCAATAATCCTGTTAGTCGAGCGTCTGTCCACCGCGACCTCGCCTGCTCTCTGAAGACTTCCCTCCAACTGGCACCGGAACTCGGCTGAGCCTCTGTTAACTGGGGCATTACTTTGTCAAGGCATAACGTGCCGGAATGTCGGAGGGGCGTCGTGGCACGATTCTCCCCATCCAGCCTATCTGTCCGCTTGATCATTCTCGTCCTGCTCGCCCTGCTACCTGGGGTGGGACTTACTGTGTATACGGCCAGCACCGAGCGGCGCCAGGAGGCGGCCCACATCAAGGCGCAAGCGTTGCTGTTGGCGAGGCTGGCCTCAAGCAACCAAGAACGGCTCGTCGCGGAGGCCCGCCAACTCCTCGACAGCTTGGCCCATTTCCCGGTGATCCAAAATGGCGACCCGAGGGCCTGTAGCGCTCTTCTGGGTGATCTCCTCAGACAACACCCTACGTATGCCAACTTTGGGGTTATCGCGCCGAGCGGTACCGTTGTCTGTAGCGCCCTCCCCTTGACGCGATCGGTGAATCTGGGCGATCGCATCTATTTCACACGCGCCATGGCCTCGAAAGGTTTTGCCGTCGGCGAGTACCAGGTAGGGCGTATCACCCGCAAGGCTACGCTCAACTTTGGCTATCCCGTACTCGGCGCATCGGGGCGCGTGCAGTCCGTGGTGTTTGCGGCACTGGACCTTGCGTGGATCAACCGCCTGGCAGCGACGGCCGAACTGCCTATGGGAGCGACCCTCACGCTGATTGACCGCCAAGGGACGGTCCTGGCCCGCTACCCGGACCCGGATCGGTGGATGGGCCGGCCCGCACCGCAAGCAGGGATCATCACGAGGATGCTGGCGGAGGCCGAGGGGGTGGCCGAGGCCCGTGGCATGGATGGTGCCCTACGTCTCTATGGCTTCACGCGCCTGCGGGGTACCGATGGGGCGGGAGACGTGTATCTCAGCGTCGGCATTCCGACGGCGGTGGCCTACGCCGACGCCGACCGGCAATTCGCCCGAACCCTCCTGGCGCTTGGGCTCGTGGGGCTCCTGACGCTCATGGTCGCGTGGCTGGGGGGCTCGCGGTACATTCTCCGACCGGTCAATGCGGTGGTGGCTGCCGCGAGACGCTTAGCGGCCGGTGACCTGAGCGCGCGGACCGGGATGCACACGGAGCGGGGCGAGCTCGGCCTGCTCATGCATACGTTTGACGAGATGGCCGACACGCTTGAGCGACAGACGGCCCAGCTCCGGGAAGCAGAAGCTCGATATCGGGCGCTGGTAGAGCAGTCCCTTGTGGGAGTGTACCTCATTACCGGGGACCGCTTCATCTACGTCAATGACGCGTTCGCCGACATCTTCGGCTACGGCCCGGACGAAGTGATGGCGATGAACCCGCTCGACCTGGTTCGGCCCGGTGACCGTCCCCTCGCGGGGAAAAATCTTCAAGCGGGGCTTCAAGAAGAGGCGGAGGCTCTCCGGTATACGACCCGAGGGCTCCGCAAAGACGGGACGGCGATTCAAACCGAGGTGTTTGGCCGTCGCGTCGTCCACCAGGGGCAGCCGGCCATTCTGGGGACGCTGATCGACATCACCGACCGCAAGCGCGCTGAAGAACAGAGTCAGCATCAACTGAAGCGCCTGGCGGCCCTGCGCACTATCGATATGGCCATTACGGCGAGCCTCGACCTCCGAGTGACCCTCCACGTTCTCCTCGAGCAGGTCACCCTGCGGCTCGGAGTCGACGCCGCCGATGTCCTCCTGCTGAACCCACACACGCAGACGCTCGACTACGCGGCGGGGCGTGGTTTCGGCACACCCACACTCCAGCGCACCCGGCTGCGTCTCGGCGAAGGGTACGCAGGCCAGGCCGCTCAGGAGCGCCGTCTCATCACTATCCCAGACCTCACCAAGGGAGCCGGGGACCTGGACCGCGCTCCCCTCTTATCGGAGGAAGTATTTGTGGCCTACTATGCCGTCCCGCTGATCGCGAAGGGGCAGGTCACAGGCGTCCTCGAACTCTTCCACCGTGCCCCCCTCGTCTCAAGTAAGGATTGGCTGGATTTCCTTGACACGCTGGCGGGGCAGGCAGCCATCGCCATCGAGAACGCCTCCCTGTTCGCCGACCTTCAGCGATCTAACGCGGACTTGGCGCTCGCCTACGATACCACGCTGGAAGGATGGTCCCGCGCGCTCGACCTGCGAGACAAGGAGACTGAGGGGCATAGCCGGCGAGTGACCGAGATGACCCTCCAACTAGCGCTGGCCATGGGCATGTCCGAGCCAGACCTGGTACACATCCGCAGAGGGGCCTTGCTTCACGACATCGGCAAGATGGGGATCCCCGATTCGATCCTTAACAAGCCGGGCCCCCTCTCCAACGAAGAGAAGACGATCATGCAGCGTCACCCAGTCTACGCCTTCGAGCTGCTTTCACCCATCGACTACCTGCGCCCGGCGTTGGACATCCCCTATTGCCACCACGAGAAATGGGACGGCACAGGATATCCTCGGCGACTCCGGGGCGAGGACATCCCGCTCGCGGCTCGCATTTTCGCGGTGGCGGATGTCTGGGACGCGCTCCGTTCGGGTCGCCCCTACCGTCCCGCGTGGACCGCGGGGCGCGCGCGGCAGTACATCCGGAAGCAGGCCGGAAAACACTTTGATCCCCAGGTCGTCGAAGTCTTCCTGCGGATCCAAGGGGAAACAGAGGCACGCACTATGCTTGCGGCGGGTAGCGGGCGACGGTAAGTCTACACCGCCTGAGTTTCTGGCTACTCCTCTCCTGTCCAGTATTGGCCAGTCATGGCAAGTTTCTTTCCGCAGGATGGCAAGGATGCCAGGCCGCTGCAATGGTACGATGATGCTCCGGAGGACCACCCGACCCCCAAGAACTTTCGGACCACGCGACAAAGTACGACACGACCGTCATGATGGATTGGGTCCCGGGGTTCAGAGAAGAAACACAAGGTTCGCCTCAAGGACAAATAGGCTGGCTGACACCCTGGCCGGAGGACGTACAAAGGAGACCGTTGACATGGCGATCCTGGTCCGTCAGGTTCTTCCGGAAGATGCCGATGCATGCGGACGCGCCGCCTACGAAGCCCACACCACGGTGGCGGCCGCGCACAATCTCCCGTCAGAACATCCGTCGGTCGAGTTTTCAATCGGACTGATCAAGGCCAAAGTGAGTGATCCAAACGTCTATGGCTGCGTGGCCGTCCAGGACGGCCGCATCGTTGGCAGCGTCTTCCTCAACACGTTTCCACCCGAGCCGGTCGCGGCCATCGGCCCGTTGACCGTTTTCCCCTCGGCCGAGGGACGCACCGGAAGACAGCTGATGGAGGCCGCGCTGACGGAGGCCCGCCGGCGTGGGCTCGAGCGCGTGCGGCTTGTCCAGTCTCCGAGCCATCTTCGTTCCCTCGTGCTCTACGCCAAACTGGGATTCACCGTTCGTGAACCGCTCATCCTGTTCCAGGGCACGCCGCCCGCGGCACGGCTCCCTAGCGAACATCACGTTCGTCCCACTACACCAGATGATCTCGCCCGGTGCAACACCCTCTGTGCTGGCGTCCACGGATTTGCGCGGGACTTCGAG